>DAITAN010000286.1:0-3839 GCA_036824235.1 Gaiellaceae bacterium
AGTCGCGGGTGGAGCGGCCCCCGGGGCCGTCGCCGCGGAGGCGGTCAGGGAAATCCATGCCGCCGGCGGCAAGGTCCCCGGTTTCGGCCACCCGGTTCACCGGCCCCTCGACCCGCGCGCCGAGCGGATTCTCGAGCTCGCCGATGCCCGCGGTGTGAGCGGGGCGCATGTCACGGTCGCGCGCGCCGTCCGAGAGCAGGTCGCCGAGGTCTGGGGCAAGCCGCTGACGATGAACGTCGCCATGCCCATCGCGGCGGTCATGCTCGACCTGGGGTTTTCGTCGGACGTCGTGAAGGCCGTTCCAATCCTCGCGCGCACCGCCGGCCTCCTCGCGCACCTCGCGGAAGAGCAGGAGCGCCCGCTCGGCTTCCTCATGGCGGGGAAGGCGGAGGAGGCAGTCGAGTACGAGCCCCCCGACGCTTCGGCGTGATGCTCGCTCCCGAGGTCGAGGCGCTCCCGTGGGCCGAGCAGCTCGTCATCGACGACCAGAGCTACCGCGCGCAGCTCGCCTACCTCTTCGAGCGCTCGGCGTTCTATCGCCAGAAGCTGACCGCGGCAGGGATCGCCTCCGCCGACGACGCCGGTGGCCTCGACGGCATCGCCCGGCTGCCGCTCACGGAGAAGAGTGAGCTCAAGGCCACGGCGACGGCCGAGAATCCGTTCGGCTCGCACTTCTGCTCTGACCCGTCCGAGATCGTTCGCATCTACTCGACGAGCGGCACGACCGGGACGCCGACCTACCTGCCGCTGACGGCGAGCGACCTGGAGAACTGGATCACCGGGTCGGCGCGCAGCTATGCGGCCTCCGGGGTCGTCGCGGGCCAGCGGATCGTCTCGACCTACAACGCCGGCCCGTTCGTCGCGGGAGTCGCGCTGACCGCTTTCGAGCGCATCGGCCTGTGCCACGTGCCCGTGGGGACAGGGAACACGGAGCGCCTACTGCTGGCGATCGAGCTCCTTCGGCCCGAAGCTGCCGTGCTGACCCCGTCGTACGCCGCGTACCTCGTCGAGTCGGCGTTGGAGACAGGCACGGACCTGCGAGAGTCGAGCGTCGAGAGCGTCCTCGTCGCGGGAGAGCCGGGCGGGGGAGAGGCGGCGTTCCGCGCCAAGCTCGAGGAGGCGTGGGGAGCGCGGGTCACCGAGGCGATGGGGATCGGCGACATCGGCCCGTCCCTGTGGGGCGAGTGCGAGGAGCAGGACGGGATGCATCTGGGCGCCCGCGGTTTCGTCCATCCCGAGCTGATCGACCCGGGCACTGGCGAGGCCCTCGAGCTCGACGACGGCGCTGCCGGCGAGCTCGTGCTCACGCACCTCCGCCACCAGGCCGCGCCCCTGCTGCGGTTCCGCACGCGTGACCACGTCGAGGTGCGCACGAGCCCGTGCCCGTGCGGCCGCACCGGCCCGCGTGTGCGCTGCGTCGGGCGCACAGACGACATGCTGATCGTGCGCGGCGTGAACGTCTTCCCCTCGGCCGTGCGGGAGGTCGTGAGCGGGTTCGCGCCCGACGTCAGCGGCAACGTGCTCGTGCGGCCGTCGGCTCCCGGCGTGAAGCAGGAGCCGCCCCTTCCGGTCTCGGTCGAGCTCGCCCAGGACGCGAGCGACGATCCTTTGCTCGCGCAAGCAATCCGTGAAAGGATCCGCGCCGTGCTCGTCGTCCAGACGCAGGTCGAGCTCGTGCCGTGGGGCAGCCTCCAGCGGAGCGAGTACAAGTCGAAGCTCCTGGAGCGGTAGTCGTGCCCGGCACGCTCGCGACGACGGTCGTCGGCAGCTACCCACAGCCGGACTGGCTGATCGACAGGGAACGCCTCGGCGACCGCCTTCCGCCGCGGGTGCGTGCCCTGGAGCTCTGGTCGGTGTCCGAGCCGTTCCTCGAGGAGGCCCAGGACGACGCAACGCGCCTCGCTGTGCAGGACATGGAGCGTGCGGGCGTCGAGACCGTCACCGACGGCGAGATGCGGAGGGAGAGCTACTCGAACCGCTTCGCCACGGCGCTCGACGGGGTCGACCTCGACAAACACGGACTTGCGCTCGACCGGACGGGTCACGAGAACCCCGTTCCCCGGGTCGTCGGGCCCATCCGCAGAACCCGCGCGGTCGAGGTCAGGGATGTCGAGTTCCTGCGGGGCATCACCGAGCGCCGGATCAAGATCACGGTGCCGGGCCCGTTCACGATGACCCAGCAGGCGCAGGACGACCACTACGGCGACGAGCGGAGCCTCGCGCTCGCCTACGCGGAGGCGGTGAACGAGGAGCTGCACGACCTCAAGGCCGCCGGCGCAGACGTGGTCCAGATCGACGAGCCGTACCTCCAGGCGCGGCCGGAGCCGGCGCGGGCCTACGCAATCGAGGCGATCAACCGTGCGCTGCAGGGGATCGAGGGCGAGACCGTCCTCCACACCTGCTTCGGCTACGCCCACATCGTGAAGGACAGGCTGTCCGGCTACCCGTTCCTGAGCGAGCTGAACGACTGCGCCGCGGCGACCTTGTGCCTCGAGGCTGCGCAACCGGACCTCGACCCCGAGGTGCTCCGTGCCGTGAAGGACAAGTCGATCATCCTCGGCGTGATCGACCTTGGCTCCCCCGAGGCGGAGACGCCGGAGCGCGTCGCCGCCCGCATCCGCCGAGCGCTGACAGTCATGCCGCCGGAGCGGCTCTCCGTCGCTCCCGACTGCGGGATGAAGTACCTGCCGCGCCGCCTGGCGTTCGAGAAGCTTCAGGCGATGGTCGCCGGCGCGCACACGGTGAAGGAAGAGCTCGGCCTCTGATGCGGAAGCTCCAGAGCCAGGGCGTCCATCACATCACGATCGTCGGGGCCAACCGGCAGACGTCGATCGACTTCTGGGAGGGCGTGCTCGGCATGCCGTTCGTCTTCGAGCAGCCGAACCTCGACAACAAGTCGGAGAGCCACCTGTACTTCGATCCCGGCGACGGGCGGCTGATCACGGTCTTCACGAACGAGGAGCGCAAGCCCGACCCGACCCGCACCTCGACGGACATCGGTTGCGTGCACCACATCGCTTTCGCGGTCTCGCAGGCGACCTTCAAGCAGGTGGTCGAGCGGCTCGACGAGCGCGGCATCCGCCACAGCGGGCCGAAGGACCGTGGGTTCATGGACTCGATCTACTTCGAGGACCCGCTCGGCCTGCTGGTCGAGCTCGCCTCGTACCGCTTCGAGCCGCCGGTTGGGTTCACGCACGCCGATGTCCTGCTCGAGTCGCACAAGCTGAGGGTCGAGCGCGGCGACTACAACATCGATCAGGAGCACCTGGCGGACGCCATCGAGACGCTCGTCAAGCGATCACGAGCGTCGCTCTCGGAAGACCGATCGCCCAAGCATCCGTACACCTAGAGATTGGGAGGAGCCAAATGGCCGGCAACACGTTGAGCATCCTGAGGCCGAGCGTCAACAACCTGACCGTCCGCATCTTCGTCCGGGCCGCCGGGCTCGACTTCGAGGAGCAGGACATGTGGGGCAAGAAGGGCACCCCCGAGTTCCTCTCCAAGGACCCCGCCGACCTGACGCCGCTGCTCGAGGAGGAAGGCCTGCCGAAGGGCGCGCTCTGGGAGAGCTGCGCGATCATGCAGTACCTCTGCAACAAGCACGGCCTCGACCAGTTCTACCCCCGCGATCCGGGCGAACGGGCGATGGTCGACAGCGCGATGTTCTACCTGATGGGGACGGTCTACCCGCTCCTCGCGCGGGCGACCTATCCGACACTCGGCTTCCCGCAGTACGCCGGCGAGGCGGCGACCTCTGACGCTGACGACGCCGTCAAGGCGAAGGGCGCGAAGGACGCCGAGGCCGCGCTCGCAGGGCCGCTCGACGTCTACAACACGTT
>DAITAN010000019.1:0-14504 GCA_036824235.1 Gaiellaceae bacterium
GTCGCGCGTGCCGTGGAGGCGCTGGGCACCGAGCGCCCGCCGGCCACCGGCCCGGTCGGAGATCCGACCGGGCCGGCGCCTGGCAGCGGTGGCGGCGGTACGGGTGGCGACGGGTCCGGTCCTGCGGGGAACCGCGCCGCCGGAACGCAGGCAGGCGAGGGCGCCGGGAGCTGGCAGGGAATCTCGCACCAGTGTCCGGGCGAAGGCCGGCTCGGTGGCGGTGGCGGTGGTAGTGGCGGGGGCGGAATCCTTGCCGCCGCGCCCACGGGTGGCGGACAGCCCACGGGTGAAGGGGTACTAGGGGCATCCACATCCGGGGGCTCGGGAGGCCCTCTGGGCGCCTTTGCCGATGCAGCCGGGTATGCCGGCCCCTTCGTCCTCGCCCTCTTCGCTCTCGCCGCCCTCCTGTTGCTCCTCGGCGTCGGCGGCGGCCTGCGGGCGCTGCACGGCCGCCTCAGGAGCGGCTAGGCGGTTCGGGCGGCGCCGACGACTTCGGCGGCGAGGCGCGCGGCCTCGGTGGGATTCGTCCCGACACGAACGCCGTGCGCCTCGAGGGCTTGCTTCTTCGCGCGCGCGGTCCCGGCGGAGCCGGAGATGATCGCGCCCGCGTGGCCCATGGTCTTGCCCGGCGGCGCGGTGAAGCCGGCGATGTAGGCGACGACGGGCGTGTTCATCTGCTCGTCGATGAAGGCGGCCGCCTTCTCCTCCTCGGCGCCGCCGATCTCGCCCACCATGACGACGAGCTCGGTCTCCGGGTCGGCCTCGAAGCGGGCGAGCACGTCCACAAAGGACGACCCGACCACGGGGTCCCCCCCGATTCCGACGATAGTGGACTGGCCGATACCGAGCTGTGTCAGCTCGTGCCCGATCTGGTACGTGAGCGTGCCGGATCTCGACACGAGGCCGACCGAGCCCTCGCTGAAGATCTCCGCCGGGATGATCCCGACGCTCGCCTTCCCGGGCGAGAGCACGCCGGGGCAGTTGGGGCCGATCAGCGTCACGCCGCGCGGGTGCACGTAGTTGTAGACGCGGAGCATGTCGTGAGCGGGAAGGCCCTCGGTGATGCAGATGACCGTCTCGATCCCCGCGTCGACCGCCTCGTAGATCGCGTCGGCCGCGAAGCGGGCCGGCACGAAGACCATGGCCGTGTTCGGGCTCGTCTCGTCGACAGCGTCGCGCACGGTGTTGAAGACGGGGATGCCCTCGACGTCCATGCCGCCCTTCGCGGGCGTGACGCCTGCGACGACGTTCGTCCCGTAGCGCAGGTTGCGCGTGGCGTGGAAGGAGCCTTCGCGCCCCGTGATGCCCTGGACGACGAGTCGCGTGTCGCGGTCGACGACGATCGCCATCAGCTCACCCGTGCCTTCGCGACCTCGACGACGCGCTCCGCGGCGGAGAGCATGGTCTCCTCGACGTACAGGTCGGGCGGCGCAGCATCGATCAGCATCTGCCGGCCCTCCTCGGCGTTCGTGCCGTCGAGTCGGACGACGATCGGATGCTCGATCGTCATCTGGCCGAGCGCGGTGAGGATCCCGCGCGCGACCTCGTCGCAGCGCGTGATGCCCCCGAAGATGTTGAAGAGGATCGCCTCGACCTGGTCGTCCGAGAGGATGACCTCGAGCGCGTCGACAACGCCCTGCGCGTCCCCGCCCCCGCCGAGGTCGCAGAAGTTCGCGGGGCGGCCGCCGACCTGGTCGATCACGTCGAGCGTCCCCATCACGAGCCCGGCGCCGTTTCCGAGGATGCCGATCTCGCCGTCGAGCTTCACGTAGGTGACACCCTTCTCGCGCGCGAGGCGCTCGCGGGGGTCGGCCGCCTCGACGTCGCGCATCTCGGCGATGTCCGGGTGACGGAAGAGCGCGTTGTCGTCGACCGTGAATTTGGAGTCCAGCGCCTTGACCTCGCCGTCGGGGGTGACGATGAGCGGGTTCACCTCGCAGAGCATCGCGTCGAAGCGGACGAAGGCGTCGTAGAGCTTCGCCACGATCGCCATGACCTGCTTCTGCTCGTCGGGGTCCTCGAGCCCGGCCGTGAAGCAGAGCCGGCGCGCCTGCCAGGGCTGGAAGCCGACCAGCGGCTCGACGTGGAGCTTGGCGAGCGCTTCGGGGCTTTCGGCCGCCACGTCCTCGATGTCCACGCCGCCCTGGGTCGTGAACATGAAGAGCGGCTTCTTCTCGCCGCGGTCGAACGTGACCGAGAGGTAGTACTCCTTGGCGATGTCCGAGGCTTTTTCGACCCAGAGCTTGCGAACGACGTGGCCGCGGATGTCGAGGCCCAGGATCTCGGCCGCCCGCGCCTCGGCCTCCTCGGGCGTCTCGGCGAGCTTGATGCCGCCCGCCTTGCCGCGCCCTCCGGTCAGGACCTGCGCCTTGACGACCACCTGTCCGCCGAGCTCCTCCGCGGCCTGACGGGCCTCCTCGGGGCTGGTCGCGACCCGTCCGTCGGAGACCGGAATACCCGCACGGGCAAAGAGCTCCTTGCCCTGATACTCGTAGAGGTCCACGGCCGGGCGAGTCTAGCGGGAACGCCCAATCACTCGTTTTGACGATCAGGCGCAGGGCCGAACGGGCGATGCTGGGCTGGGGAACCCCGTGAGACTTGCGCGCCCGCTCCTCAAGGTCATTACCGTCCTCGTCATCGTCGCTGCTGCGTTCGGAGGAGCGGTCGCCCTTGCCAGCACGCTCTTCGAGCGGCCGCCTCGGGACGCCGCCGAGTTCGCCGCCAGGATCGACGCCGCCAGCAAGCACGCTCCGCCGCCCAACCGGGCGACCGCCGCGGAGCGGCGCTACGTGCTCGACCTGAACGATCTCTGCGACCGGACCGACGAGGAGTACGACGACCTCCGGCGCAACTTGGCGGGGAAGGCCCGCATCCAGCGGCTGCGCTCCTGGCGAGGAGTGTTTGCACGCTTCGACCGCGGGTTCCTGGCGCTGACGCCTCCGAAGCAGGACCGCCTCGACGCCGCCACCGTGGCGCGGCTCAACAGCGCGACGCTCGCCCTGACCGACGGCGCCATCGCCGCGCTCCGGGCCGGGGACGAGAACGGCTACGACGCGAAGGTCGCCGCCACCGAGCTCATCGACGAGCGCTTCGACCAGACGATGCGCCGGCTCGGCGCTCCCTCCTGCGCCTCGACCTAGGCGCCGCGTTCGCGACTGTCGGCTCCCGGGTATACCCCCGGACGATGTAGCGTTGGCCCGACACCGGCCCGAGGAGGAACGATGACCACGCTGCGCGACGACGAGATCCAGACCCTCGGCACCGACGGCTCTCCGCTCGAGCTTCAGGCGGATACCGACGGCGACGACACGGACACGACCGACGGCGACGCGACCGACACGGATTCGACGGACGCCGATACTGACGCCACTGACGCCGACTCCGACGACACGGACGCGTCGTAGGGCGGCGGAGGCGGCGCTCGAGCGCTGCCTCGACCCAGTCGGCGCGGACACGTTCTTCGCCGAGCACTGGGAGCGGAAGCCGCTCGTCGTCCCCCGGGGCGAGCCAGGTCGCTTCGACGACCTGCTCTCCGAGGCGGACGTCGAGCGGCTCGTCTGCTCCACCGCGATTCGCTACCCGGCCTTCCGCATGGTGCGGGAGGGCGGTCAGCTCGACCTCGGCGCCTACACCGCCGACGTCCCCTGGCGGCCGGCCTTCACGAAGACGGCGAACGTGCGGCGGGTGCTCGAGGAGTGGCAGGCGGGCGCGACGATCGTCCTCCAGGCGCTGCACGTCAACTGGCACTCGCTGGCGGTCTTCTGCCGTCTGCTCGAGGAGGCGATGGGCCACGCGGTGCAGGCGAACTCCTATTACACGCCGCGCGGCTCGCAGGGCTTCGCGGTGCACCACGACACGCACGACGTCCTCGTCCTCCAGGTGGCGGGCGAGAAGCGCTGGCTCGTCTACGACCCGCTCCTCGAGCTGCCGCTGAAGCACCAGCGCTACTCGAAGGCGCTCGGCGAGCACGGCGAGCCGGTCGACGATTTCGTGCTCGGCGCCGGCGACACCCTCTACCTGCCACGCGGCTGGCTCCACCAGGCGGAGACCTCCGACACGGACTCGCTCCACCTGACCATCGGGATCAACGCCTACACGTGGCTCGACGCGGCCAGGAGCGCCCTCGCCGAGGCGGAGCAGGAGCCGGCTTTCAGGCACGGCGTCGAGGAGGGCGCCGACGAGGCCGACCGCCTGGCCGAGCGACTGGGCGGCGAGCTCGACCCCGAACTCGTGACAAAGCGACGGCGGCGCAAGTTCGTGCAGACCCGCAGGCCCATCATCGCGGACGGCCTCTCACAGCTCCGCGCGCTCGAGCGGCTCGACGTGAGCTCGGCACTCGAGCGCCGCGAGACCGTGATCGCCGACCTCGAGGAGACGGGGGACGGCTGGAGGCTCGTCTTCGAAGGCCGCGAGCTGCACTTCCCGGCCCAGGCCGGGCCGGAGCTCGGGGCCTGCTACGAGGCCGACGAGCCCTTCAGCCTCTCGGAGCTCCCCGGGGACATCGACGCCGAAGGGCGCCTCGTGCTCGCCCGCCGGCTCGTCCGCGAGGGCTTCCTGCGCGTCAGAGACGCCTGAGCGCCGTCGCCGCGTAGTGGCGGGCGCGCTGCGGCTCGGCCGAGCCGCAGGTGAGATAGACGGGCTCGTCCGACAGCTCGGAGCCGACGTCCGCCTCGATCACGGCGGCATCCCTGGTGCGAAAGCGGACGCGCCACCCGTCGTCGACGGTGTTGACGCCGACGAGCTCGAGATCGTCGATGCCCACGAGCCCTTCGGTCTCGCGGACGGCGTGCTCCGCGGCCTGCACGGGGAAGCTGTAGGCAGCGCGGCCGCGGTAGTGCTCCATGTCGATCCGCCCAGAGGCGTGCGCCTCGAGGAGCGCATCCACGTGCGTTGGCTCGACGCGGCCGTAGTAGAGACCCTGCGGAAGCACGACAACGTTGCCGGCAAAGCGGTCGCCGCCGACGTGCGTCGACTGCCAGACCCAGCCCGACTCCGTCTCGCGCCGCAGCGCGTCGTAGAGCGGCTGCCCGTTCTTGGCGCAGCAGCGGTCTCGCTTGCCGTGCGTGCAGACGACGAGGAGCGGATGGTCGACGGGCATTCCCGGGAGCCCGTCGCCCGCGAGAGCGCCGGCAAAGTCGAAGCCGAGCAGGTCTTCCTGGTGGTCGACCTCGAGCTGGAAGAAGCGCTCCTCGCCCGCCTTCGACGTCCCGAAGTAGACGTGCCGCCGGCCATAGGCGCGGCGCTCCGGCTTCTTGACGAAGAGCAGCCGGGCGGGGGCGAGAAGGTGGAGCTGCTCGCGCAGATGCTCCTTGAGCTCGGGCGTGAAGCGGCTGGCACCGAGCACGTCCCGATCCCAGATCGCCCGGTACTCCAGCACGATCCAGTTGTCGATGCGGCTGGCGGTGGCGGCGAGGGACTCATGACTAGCCGTCGAGACCGCCGCGCAGAACGCTCGGTTCGCGACGCTCGGCCTCGGCTGCACGCTCACTGCCACGAACCTAGCGTAGCCGATATGTAAGGCAGGCCTTACAGTGACTCGTCGGCGACCCTGTCGCCCTCCTGCGCGACGACGCAGATCACCTGGCCGGTCGTGACGGCCTCGCCCTCCGCAACCGAGAGCCCGGAGACGACTCCCGGCCGATGCGCGGTGATCTCGTTCTCCATCTTCATCGCCTCGACGACGCAGACGACCTGCCCCTCGCGCACCTCGTCGCCGTCTTTGACCTCGACCGCGAGCACGGTGCCCTGCATGGGGCTGACGACCGCCTCGCGCGCGGCCGCGTGGTGTGTCCCGTCGCGGGTCCGCTCGCGACGGCGCCGCGCCAGCTCGGCATGCGGAGGCTCGGGGCGCAGGAGCGCGACCTCGAAGCGGCGTCCGTCCAGCTCGACGCCCACGATCTGCTCCTGCGCGCGTCCCGAGGCAGCTGCGCGGCCGGCTGCTTTCGGCTCGGGCGCCTGCTCGGCGATTGACTCGACGAGCCCGAAGCACGTCTCACCGGCGATGAAGCACGGATGCTCGAGGAGCGCCCGATGGAACCCGACGAGGGTCGTGACGCCCTCGATGACGTACTCGCCGAGCGCGCGAAGCATGCGGCGGCGGGCGCGCTCGCGGTCGCTGTCCCAGACGACGAGCTTCGCGACGAGCGGGTCGTAGATGCTGACGATCTCCGACCCCTCGGTCACGCCGGAGTCGACGCGTACGCCCGGTCCGGCCGGCTCGCGGTACGCCCCGATCGTCCCGGGCGCCGGCAGGAACCCCTTGCGGGCGTCCTCGGCGTTGATCCGGCACTCGATCGCATGGCCCGAGAGGCGCACGTCCTCCTGGCCGAACGAGAGCGGCTCGCCCGCGGCGACCAGAACCTGCTCACGGACGAGGTCGAGGCCGGTGACGAGCTCGGTGACCGTGTGCTCGACCTGGATGCGCGTGTTCATCTCGAGGAAGAAGTAGTTCCCGTCGCGGTCGAGGAGGCCCTCGATCGTTCCGGCCCCGCGGTAGCCGACGGCCCGCGCCGCGTCGACGGCGATGCCGCCGATGCGCTCGCGAAGCTCAGGCGTGACC
Organism: Gaiellaceae bacterium; assembly: GCA_036824235.1. Taxonomy (GTDB): domain Bacteria; phylum Actinomycetota; class Thermoleophilia; order Gaiellales; family Gaiellaceae; genus JAIBJN01. Next base: position 6,560 of record DAITAN010000019.1, read on the forward strand.
GCCGGCGACGGCGTCTCCTCGACGAGCTTTTGATGGCGCCGCTGGATCGTGCAGTCGCGCTCGCCCAGGTGGACGACCGCGCCGTGCGCATCGGCGAGCACCTGCACCTCGACGTGGCGGGGATCCTCGAGGAAGCGTTCGACGTAGACGGTGTCGTCGGAGAAGTACGCCTCGCCCTCGCGGCGCGCCGAGGCAAGGGCACGCTCCGCCTCGTCGGCCGAGCGGACGACCTTGAGGCCCTTGCCGCCGCCGCCGGCCGAAGCCTTGATCGCCACGGGCCAGCCGTGCTCCTCTCCGAGCGCGACGACCTCCTCGGCGGACTCGACCGGCTCGGTCGTCCCCGGGATCACCGGGACGCCGGCCTCCTGCATCAGCCGGCGCGCCGTCACCTTGGAGCCCATGGCCTCGATCGCCTCGGGGGGCGGGCCGATCCAGACGATGCCCGCGTCCTCGACGGCGCGCGCGAAGGCGGGGTTCTCGGCCAGGAACCCGTATCCGGGGTGGATCGCCTCCGCTCCGGCGCGCCTGGCCGCGTCCAGCACGCGCTCTTGGTGGAGGTAGCTCTCCGCCGGCGGGCCGGGCCCGAGGAGGTACGACTCGTCCGCGGCCGCGACGTGCAGTGAGTTGCGATCGGGCTCCGAATAGACGGCGACCGTGCCTATGCCGAACTCGCGCAGCGTGCGGAAAACGCGGACTGCGATCTCCCCGCGATTGGCGACCAGGATCTTGGCGAACGGAGGCATGAGGCCGCATTTTCACCACTGACGGCCCGGCACCGCGCGGACCGGGCTCGGGCGTATGCTCTCGCCGTGACCTTCGCCGACCAGCTGACGGTCGCCCGTGCGGCCGCCGTGCCGGTGGTGGTCGTCCTGTTCGCCTGGGATTTCCCCAACCACGACTACTGGGCGACCGCCCTTTTTGCGGTCGCCATGGCGACCGACTGGGTCGACGGCTGGTGGGCACGGCGGACGGGCCGGACGTCGGATTTCGGGCGTCTCCTCGACCCGGTCGCCGACAAGCTCCTCGTCATGGCCGCGCTGATCATGCTCGTCGGCGAGGTGTTCCCGGCCTGGATGGTCGCCGCCGTCATCGCACGCGAGTTCCTGGTCACCGGCCTTCGCCTGGCCGCTCTCGAGCGCGGCGTCGTCATCGGCGCCCGCGACCTCGGAAAGCTCAAGACCTGGGCGCAGGCCGTGGCGGCCGGCCTCGGCGGCCTCGCCGCCGGCGGCGCTATCTCCGACGACATCGCCTGGTGGGCGATGCTCGTCGCCCTCGTCCTCACCTGGGTCTCGGGCCTCGACTACGCTCGAAGCGCACCAAGCGTCCTCCGTGGCCAACAGCCTGCGTAGCTTCAAGAGGGACGACAGCTCGGCCATCCTCGAGCTGTCGCGACGCGCGCTCACGCGGCCCGAGGAGCAGGTCGGCAACCCGCTCTGGGCGACGCGGGACGATCTCGAAAGCGAACTCTCGGACTGGGATCATCCTCCGGAGGAGACGTTGCTCGTCGACGAGGAGGACGGCCAGGTCGTCGGGTTCGGCGGGGTCGAGGTGGCGAAGGGCTTCCCGCACGCCGACCTCTTCGGACCGATGATCGCGCCCGGCTACCGCGGGCAGAAGCTCGGCAGCGAGCTGCTGGACGCGTCGGTCGCGGTCGCGGTCGAGCACGGGCGCCATACCGTCGTCGGGTCGGTCGGGCCGCGGAACATCACCGGCCGGATCCTGCTCGAGCACAAGGGCTTCCATCCGCGCGGCGCGGCCAAGGCGGTCTTCAGGCTCGCCTCGGAAGAGCATCGGGCCGCCGACGAGGGGCCGGAAGGGGTCGAGGTGCGCCGAGGAGTCGCGGAGGATCTCGAGGCGGCGCTCGAGCTCTATCACGACACGTTCCCCGAAGGGCTCTTCCCCGACGACTCCTGGCGGGACGGCCTCGGGAAGGGCAGCGTCTACCTCGCCGAGCGCGACGGCCGCCCGCTCGCCTTCCTCAACATCGATCCGAGCGACCGCTGGGCCTACCAGATCGGCGTCGTGGCGCAGGAGCGCTCACGGGGCGTCGGGCACTTCCTCCTCTCGCGCGTGCTCGAGGATTACTGGAGCCGCCATCCGGGCGAGATCCTCGGCCTCTCGGTCGAGGCCGACAACACTCCCGCCCTACGGCTCCTCCGCCGGCAGGGCTTCGCCCCCTGGCTCGTGCTCCAGTCGTACGAGCTCTGGCTCTAGAGCCTCCCGCAGGCCGGCCCGCCACCACGCGCCACGAGGGTCCGGATCGCCTTCGAGGCTCTCGGCGAGGGCTCGCTCGAGAGCTTCGCGCTCCTCGGGAGTCGGCTCGGGGCTCCAGTCGTAGTTCACGGCGCCTGCATTAAAGGGTTTCTGCGGACCCTCCGATAGAGCCTTGGATGAGAAGGGGTCTGATTGCCGCGGTCCTGATCGCTCTCGCGCTCGGGTCGTCGTCCACCGCCGCCGCAGCCTCGTGGGCGCAGCCGCAGATTCGCACGGTCGTCAACCACGGTGTCATGGGCCCATCCGTCGCCGCGTTCAGGCCCGGGCAGCCCCTCACCCGACAGGCGCTCGGCCAGGCGGTCGCCAACTTCACCGGCACCCCCCAGGTGGTCGTCGACCCCGGCAAGACCGTGGCGATGTGGGAGCTCGAGCGCGCCCTCGTCAAGGCCGCCGGCCTGCGAAACGCGGCGATCGCCTTCCAGACCAAGGTTCGCGAGGCCGGGCTGGCCCCGCCGAAGCGCTTCGGCGCCGAAGTGGTCGCACGGCTCCTCGGTCTCCGCTTCAACCACGCGTCGGCCAACGACGGCCGCGAGCTCCGGCCGCAGGACACGGCAACCCGCGCGGAGGCCGCGTACTCGTTCGCCCAGCTCGTCGACCTCAGCGACTGGAAACGGGGCTCCGTCGCCTCGCTCTCCCAGTCCTTCTCGCTTCCGACGTTCACGCCGTGGCAGCGCAGCGTCCTCAAGCGCGCCGTGGCCTTCGTCGGCTACCCGTACGTGTGGGGCGGCACCTCGGAGTTCACCCAGACGCTCTTCGGCGTCAGGTCCCGCGGCGGCTTCGACTGCTCGGGCTTCGTCTGGCGCGTCTACAAGACGCATCCCTTCGCCGGCGCACCGCAGCTCCAGAACGTCCTCCGGGGCCGCACGACCTACGACATGAGCGGCGAGTTCCCCGTGAACCGGCGGATCCGCCGGGCGAACCTCAGGCCCGGCGACCTTGTGTTCTTCGGCGATCGCGGGCCGAGCTCGCGGCCGTCCCAGGTCACACACATGGGCATCTACGTCGGGAAGGGCTGGTTCGTCCACTCCTCCGGCCAGGGAACGACGCTCACCACCCTTACCGGGTGGTACGCCGACCGCTTCGCGTGGGGCCGCCGCCCGCTCCGCGAAGCCGGTCTTGCGTAAGACGTCACAACTGCCCCTTTTGGGGGATGAGCAGGGGTTTTGACCAATCCCTCGTACGGGGGATGTGAAGGGCCCCGGCGGCCCGGATACTTCTTCAGGTCAGGCGTCCGATTATCAATGGGAGAGATCAGATGCTGCATTGGAAGAACAAGCTGGCGTACCTGCTCGTTGCGGCCACCGTCCTCGCCTCCTTTCTTGGCGAGGCCGAGGGCTGGCACTGGTAAGCCAGTCAGGTGAAGGTACGTCCGATTCGCTCGCCCGAGAGCGCGTCGGGTGAAGCGGCGAGGCCGGGGGTTTCGAGAGAGACCACCCGGCTTCTTCCGCTTCTTGCACCCGTTGCGCTAGCGGCTGCAGCGGCTCTCGTTGCTGCGGCGCTTTCTCTCGGGCTCTCCGCCCCGAGCATGGCCATGCTCGGCGGCGTCCTCGCGCTTGCGGTCGCGGCGACGTTCGTGGAGGCGTATCCCGTCCCGATCGAGGGGATCTCGTCCGGCGGCGTCTCCCTCACAGCAGTCTTCATCGTCGGCGCCGCCGTCATCTACGGCTGGGCGCCGGCAGTCGTCATCGGCTTCGTCGCCAGGGCGTTGATCGAGCTCGTCCAGCGCCGCCCGGCCATCCGGCTCGCGTACAACAGCGCCGTCTACGCCCTCGGAGGCGGAGCGGCAGGCGCGGCCGCTGCGCTCGTCGGCTCCCACAACGGGGTCGGCGGGCTCTTCGTCGAGGTCATCCTCGCCGCGGGTGCGTTCTACGCCGTCAACATTCCGCTCACAGCGGGCATCATCTCGCGCTGGTCGCGCGAGCCGTTCATGCCGCTGCTCGAGCGTTCGATCTACTGGACGGTCGTTCCCTTCTCGATCATGGCCTCGGTCAGCCTCATGCTGGCCGTCCTCTGGGAGCGCTCTCCGTTCCTCGCCACGGCCCTCGTCGGCCCGCTCGTCGCCATCGCGCTCTACCAGCGCTCGGTGCACAGCGCGCTGAAGGCGATGCGCCTGGCGCTCACCGACCCGCTGACGGGGCTCGGGAACCACCGCCACTTCCACGAGCGCCTCCAGAACGACCTGGACAAGGCGCAGGAAGAGGGCTTTGCGCTCACCCTCTGCCTTCTCGACATCGACAACTTCAAGCAGGTCAACGACCGCCACGGCCACCCGATCGGCGACCGCGTCCTCGCGCAGGTCGCCGCCCGCCTCCGCCAGGGCGGCGAAGCCTTCCGGCTCGGCGGCGACGAGTTCGCACTCCTCCTGCCCCGGCGCGACGAGCACGAGGGTCTCTCGATCGCGCGCTCGGTCATCGAGCGCCTCGCGGAGAAGCCCCTCGAGAGCGGCGAGTTCCTCAGCATGTCGGCAGGCGTCGCCACGTATCCGCAGCACGGCGTCGAGCGCGCTGACCTCGTCCGCGTGGCCGACAGCGCGCTCTACATGGCCAAGGAGCAGGGCAAGAACACCGTTCGCGTCTACCGGCCCGACATCGCGGGGATCCAGGAGCTGCGCCGGCTGGCCGAGGGCCCGGACCGGGCGGCCCGCCTCCGCGCGGCTGCCAGCCTCGCCCACGCCGTGGACGCCCGCGACGCCTACACGGGCAGCCACTCCTACATGGTCGGCGAGCTCGCGGCCCGCGTGGCCAAGCGAATGGGCCTCGACACCGAAGCGATCGAGCTCACACGCCTCGCCGGGAGCCTGCACGACCTCGGCAAGCTCGCCATCCCGGAGGAGATCCTCCGCAAGCCCGGGCCGCTGAACGAGGCCGAGCGCCTCGTCCTCGAGCGGCATCCGCAGATCGGCTACCGGATGCTCGACTCCCTAGGCGTCGAGCCCGTGGCGACCTGGGTCCTGCACCACCACGAGCGCTGGGACGGCGCGGGGTATCCAGAGCAGAAGGCCGGCCCGGAGATCCCGCTCGGCGCGCGCATCCTCTTCGTCGCGGACGCCTACGACGCCATGACGACGGATCGCGTCTACCGCGGCCGCCTCTCGCACGACCGCGCCATCGCGGAGCTCGAGCGCTGCGCCGGTACGCAGTTCGATCCGGACGTGGTCGCCGCCTTCAAGGCGGAGTTCGACTACCCCCGGCTGCAGCTCGTGGGCGCGGACAGCGCCTAGCAGCGCCTAGCAGCGCCGCTCATTCATACCGGTTACAAACCGCCGCAAAGGCCGTTTATCCCTCTCTTGAGGCTGTTGCAAAGTCCCTGGAGAACCGTTGGTTGAGGCACAACGGCCGCGCGCGTTCCTGTGGCCAACGTCTCCCAGCGGAAGGAGGTGAGCGCGCGTGATTCGATGGAAGAACCATTACGTCAGGGCAATGCTCGTCGTCGGCGCAATCACGGCTTATGCCGTTGCAGCCGGTGCCGGGTTCCGCTGGTACTAAGCCAGCAGCCCACTTCCACGACCTCACCAAGCTCTCCGTCATGAAATCCCACGGATACCCGCCCCGGCTCTACTGGTATATCGCCGCCGTTCTCGGCGTCGCTCTGCCGGTGACGGCCGGGGCGGTGGTGAGGGTTGCCCTCGAGCCGCCGGACCTCTCGACCTGGGTCGGCGTCGTGCTCTTCTTCGGGCTCGCAGTCCTCGCGGACATGAAGCCCGTCCCGCTCGACGTCGAGAACGAGCGCGTCGTCTCGCTCGCCTTCGTCTTCGTGGTGTCGAGCCAGATCCTCTTCGGCTGGGAGTACGCCGTGCTCAGCGCCATCGGCGGCGTCCTCATCTCCCAGATGGTCGAGCGCCGGCCCTTCATGCGCTCGATCTTCAACGCGGCGGTCTACGGGCTCGCCGCCTTCTCCTCGGCGCTCCCCGTCTTCATCGTCGGTCAGGCAGCCGAGCTCGACACGACCCGCCTGACCCTCTTCGCCTTCACCGGGGGCGCGCTCTACGTGATCGTGAACGTCGTCCTCGTGTGCGGCGCGCTCGCGATCCTCTCCGGCGAGCCTTTCCGTCGGCTCCTGCGCGACAACCTGGGCCACTCCGGCCCGGCCTTCATGATCATGGCCTTCCTGGCCGCGCTCGCATCGTCGCTCTGGACGACCGACCCCAAGCTTCTGGTCCTGCTCGCAGGGCCGCTCTTCACGCTCACGCTCTACCAGCGCTCCGCGCTCTCCACCAAGGTGGCGACGCGTGACGCGCTCACCGACAGCCTCACCGGCCTCGGCAACCACCGCTCGTACCAGAGCCGCCTGCGCGAGGCGCTCGAGCGGGCGGAGGAGAGCGGAGGCGAGGTCTCGCTGTGCCTCGTCGACGTCGACGAGTTCAAGGGCTGCAACGACCGCTACGGCCACCCGCTCGGCGACCAGATCCTCGTCGAGCTCTCCCGCCTGTTCGTCGAGGGCCGCGACGACGTGGCCGCGTTCCGCTTCGGCGGCGACGAGTTCGCGCTCCTCTTGGAGGAGAACGAGGAGGACGCCTACCGGTTCGTCGAGGACCTCCACAACCGCATCGCCCAGACCGAGTTCCCGCACGGCCAGCCCGTCACGATCACGGTCGGCATCGCCTCCTACCCCGGCTACGCGTCCAGCCCCGACGAGCTCCAGCAGGTCGCGGACGGCGCGCTCTACTGGGCCAAGCGGCACGGAAAGAACCGCTCCTGCGTCTACAGCCCGTCGGTCGTTCGCGTGTACTCGCCCAACGAGCTGACCGAGCTGGCGGAGCGCCAGGCCCGCCTGCGTGCTGCGGAGAACCTCATCCGCATCGTGGACTCGAAGGACACGTACACCGGGGAGCACTCCGAGGCCGTCGCCAAGCTCGTCGAGGGAATGGCGCGCGAGCTGGGTCTCGACGACGAGACAACGCAGCAGCTGAAGCTCGCCGCGCTCCTGCACGACCTCGGCAAGATCGCCATCCCCGACACGGTTCTGAAGAAGCCCGGCTGCCTGCAGCCCGACGAGCGCAGGCTCGTCCGCGCGCACGTCCAGTTCGGACACTCGCTGCTCGAAGGTCTCGGCATCGAGCCGGTCGACGTCTGGGTGCTCCACCACCACGAGCACTGGGACGGCTCCGGCTATCCCGACGGGCTCGCCGGCGAGGACATCCCCTTCGGCTCGCGCGTCATCCTCGTCGCCGACGCCTTCGACGCGATGACGACCGACCGCACGTACCGCACCGCCAGCTCCGCGACCGAGGCCCTCGCCGAGGTGCGGCGGCGGGCCGGGACGCAGTTCGACCCGGAGATCGTGACCGCGCTCGAGCGGTGCGTCGTGCGCGGGCTCGGCTCGGAATCGGACTCCCAGCTCGAGGCGAGCGCGTAGTGGCCCAGCTCCTCCCCGTCGCCTTCGCGCTCGTGGTCGCCCTCGCGTTCGGCGGCCGGCTCGGCCGGCTCGCCGAGCTCCAGCTCCGCGGCCTCTGGCTCTTCTACCTCGCGATCGGCATCCAGATCGTCGCCTTCCCGTTCGCGTTCCTCCCGTGGACGACGGGCGACGGCCTGGCGAAGATGCTGTGGCTCGCCTCGTACGGCTGCCTGCTCGCAGCGGCCGCGGTCAACCGGCGTATCGTCGGTGCGCAGATCGTCGCCGCCGGGATGGCTCTCAATCTGGCGGCGATTCTCACGAACGGCGGCCGCATGCC
>DAITAN010000287.1:0-3816 GCA_036824235.1 Gaiellaceae bacterium
GGGCAAGACCTTCCAGGGCTCCCTCGGCCCGGCGCCGCGCGACGAGACGCCCGAGCGCCAGCCGGCCGCGGTCGTCACCGACACGACCTCGATCGCGCCGCAGCTCAGGCAGGCCCGCGGACGCGTGGACTTCCCGATCATGGTCCCGGCGGTCCGCGAGCAGAACTCGTCGGTCACCGACGACGGGGGCATCCGCACCTACCGGATCAACGGCGACGACATGGCCCTGCGGATTACGTACGACACCGGAGCGAACGAGTACTGGGGGATCCAGCAGACCGGCTGGACCGAGGCGCCCATCCTCGCCTCGCCGACGCTGACGCGGACGATCAAGGGGCGCGAGTACAAGCTCTTCTTCAGCGGCTCGAAGCTCCACATGATCGCGTTCGAGCAGAACGGCGCCGTGTACTGGGTCGTGAACACGCTCCTGAACAGGCTCTCGAACGAGACGATGATCGCCATCGCCAAGGGCCTCAGGCCCCTCGGCCGGCCGCAGTAATGGCTCACGAGCCGCTCGGCGTCGTCGGCGCGGGCTGGGTCGGCCTCGTCACGGCGGCCTCGTTCGCCGAGCTCGGCCACGGCGTGATCGTCCGCGACGTCGTCCCAGAGCGCATCGCCGCTCTCGAGGCGGGGGACGTCCCGATCCACGAGCCCGGTCTCGCCGAGGCGGTCGCGCGCAACCGCGAGCGGCTTCGCTTCACGCTCGACCTCAACGAGCTGGTTGGCTCGGTCACCGCCGCGTTCGTGTGCGTCGGCACGCCGTCGACCTACTCGGGGGACGCCGATCTCTCGGCCGTCTGGCAGGTCGTCGACGAGCTGCCGGAGCTCGGCGAGCAGCTGCTCCTGATCATGAAGAGCACGGTGCCCGTGGGAACGGGCGAGCGCGTCCGCGCGCACCTCGATTCGCGCGGGCTCGCGCACGTGGGCTACGTCTCGAACCCGGAGTTTCTCGCCGAGGGCACGGCCCTCGCGAACTTCATGGAGCCCGACCGCGTCGTGGTGGGCGGCTTCGCCGAGGCCGACGCCGACCGGGTCGCCGCGCTCTACGACGGCCTCGGCGCACCCATTGTGCGAACAGACGTGGCCTCCGCGGAGATGATCAAGCTGGCCTCGAACGCGGCGCTCATGACGCGGATCAGCTTCATCAACGAGATCGCAAACGTCTGCGAGCTCGTCGGGGCGGACGTCGAGGAGGTCGCCCGGGGAGTCGGCCTCGATCGGCGCCTCGGGCCGCACTTCCTGCGCGCCGGCATCGGCTACGGCGGCTCGTGCTTCCCCAAGGACGCCTCGTCGCTCAAACAGCTCGCCGCCAACTCGGGGTACCACTTCCAGCTCCTCACGGCGGTGATCGAGGTCAACGAGCTCCAGAAGCGGCGCGTCGTCCAGAAGCTCGAGAGCCACCTCGGCCCGCTGCGCGGGAAGACCGTGGCCCTCCTTGGGCTCGCGTTCAAGCCGCATACGAACGACATGCGCGAGGCGCCGAGTCTCGTCCTCGCCCCGCGGCTGCTCGCAGAGGGCGCAGAGGTGCGCGCCTGGGACCCGGTCGCCCTCGACGAGGCGCGTCTGCTGCTCGGTGGCGTGACCTTCGCCGAGACCGTCCTCGAGGCCGTTGACGGGGCGGATGCCGCCGTGATCGTGACCGAGTGGCCGGAACTGGCCGACCTGGCGACCGCCGAGGTGCGCGACGCGATGCGCACGCCGCTGATCGTCGACGGCCGGAACTTCCTCGATCCCGCGGCCGTGCGCGCAGCCGGGTTCGCCTACGCGGCCATCGGCCGCCCCGACGCCTTCGTCGCCGAGCTTCCGGAGACCGGGGAGCCCGACACGAAGCTCCGCTCCTAGGCATGGAGGCCATCATCCTCGCGGGCGGGAAGGCGGAGCGCCTCGGCGCAGCTGCCGGAGGCCGCCCGAAGGCACTCGTCGAGATCGCCGGGCGGCCGCTCGCCGCCTACCAGGTCGTGCTGCTCGCGCGTGCCGGCGTCGACCGGGTGATCGTCAGCTGCTCCGCGGGGAGCGAGGAGCTCTTCGAGGTGGAGCTGGCCGGTCTCGGCGCCGAGATTGTCGCCGTCGGCGAGCCCGAGCCGCTGGGGCGCGGGGGAGGCCTGCGCTTCGCGGCTGCGGCGCGCAGGGAAGACGGCGATGTCCTCGCCCTCAACGGCGACGAGCTCCTGGACGCCGACCTCGCCGAGCTGGTCGCGCGCCATCGGGAGACGGACGCTGCGGCGACGATCGTGGTCACGCACCCGCACTCTCCGTTCGGCGTGGTCGAGGTGGGCGAGGACGACGTCGTCATGGGCTTCCAGGAGGCCGCGGTCCTCCCGGTCTGGGTGAGCTGCGGCGTCTACGCGCTCGGCGAGGAAGCGCTCGCGGCCCTGCCCGAGCGCGGCGACCACGAGACGACGACGTTCCCGGACCTGGCCGCCAGGGGACGGCTGCGGGCCTTCCGCCACGGCGGCATCTGGATGACGATCAACACGCCCAAGGACCTTCGCGTCGCCGATGAGCACGTGAAGGCTCAGCCGCGCTGGCTTGACTCCCGATACGGCGCTGGGTTATGACCGCCCGGTGGGCGAGCTGACTCCGAACCTTCTCGACCTCGACCGCTTCGCCGTGCCCGTGGAGAGGGTCGAGAAGCCGTGGGGCTACGAGATCGTCTACGCCGCGACCGACCGCTACCTCGGCAAGGTGCTCTTCATCCGCGCGGGCGAGCAGCTCAGCCTCCAGTTCCACAAGCGCAAGGACGAGGTCATCTACGTCCACTCGGGCCGCATCGAGCTCGAGGTGGGGGAGCCGGGGCGCACGCCGGACGTGGAGGTCGTCGGCCCCGGCCGGGCCTTCCGCTTCGCCCCGGGCGTCGTGCACCGCTGGCGGGCGCTCGAGGACTCGACCGTCCTGGAGGCGTCGACCCCGGAGCTGGACGACGTCGTGCGGCTCGAGGACCGGTACGGCCGCGCGGACGCTTGAGCTCCGGCCGCTGCGGGCTCTTTCATTAGACTGACCCGCGGCCATGGCCACGACCGCACCCAGCCACGACGTCAAGGATCTCGGGCTCGCCCCTGCGGGCGTCGTCCGCATCGAGTGGGCCGACCGCCACATGCCGGTTCTCGCCGCGATCCGCGAGCGCTTCGAGCAGGAGCGGCCGCTGGACGGCATCCGCATCTCGGCCTGCCTCCACGTCACGACGGAGACGGCGAACCTCGCCCGCACGCTGAAGGCGGGAGGCGCCGACGTCGTGCTGTGCGCCTCGAACCCGCTCTCCACGCAGGACGACGTGGCCGCGGCGCTCGTCGCCGAGTATGGCATCCCCGTCTTCGCCATCCGCGGCGAGGACGACGAGACGTACTACTCGCACATCTCGGCCGCGGTCGACCATCGCCCGCAGCTGACCATGGACGACGGGGCCGACGTGATCGGCGTCCTGCACAAGGACCGCCGCGACCAGCTCAGCGAGATCCTCGGTGGCACCGAGGAGACGACGACCGGCGTCATCCGGCTCAAGGCCCTCGAGGCCGAGGGCAAGCTCGCGTTCCCGATCGTCGCGGTCAACGAGGCCGACACCAAGCACCTCTTCGACAACCGCTACGGCACCGGCCAGTCCACGATCGACGGGATCATCCGCGCCACCAACTTCCTGCTCGCCGGGAGGCGCTTCGTCGTCTGCGGCTACGGCTGGACGGGGCGCGGGGTGGCGATGCGCGCGCGGGGGATGGGTGCGCACGTGATCGTCACGGAGGTCAATCCAGTGCGGGCGCTCGAGGCGCTCATGGACGGCTACGAGGTAATGCCGATCGAGCGCGCGGCTGAGGTCGGCGACAT
>DAITAN010000288.1:0-3804 GCA_036824235.1 Gaiellaceae bacterium
GACGCTGCGCGCGCTCGGCGACGCGGAGCTCACCGACCTCGTCGAGACCTTCATGGACGCCATGGCGCGCCACGACGTCGCCGCCGTGGTTGAGCTCCTGGCCGAGGACGCGGCCTGGTCGATGCCGCCGATGGCGACCTGGTTCCAGGGGCGCGAGGCGATCACTGCCTTCCTGACCGAGTGGCCGCTCTCGGGAGAGTGGCGCTGGCGCCATCTGCGCGCCCGCGCGAACGGGCAGGCGGCTTTCGGCGCATACACGTGGTACGAGGAGTCGGGGAGCTACCGCCCGTTCGCGCTCAACGTGCTCACCTACCGCGGCGCCAAGGTCTCGGACATCACGTCGTTCATCACACGCCGGGAGCCGGCGCCCGAGCGCCTGGACCAGGCGCGTTGGCCGGACGAGCCGATCGATCCGCTCCGCGACATCTTCGGGCGCTTCGGCCTGCCCGACGAGATCTCGGCCGAACCGGCTTGACTACGTTCTAGACAGCCTGCGAAAGGAGAGACCATGGGACAGCCGATCGTCCACTTCGAGATCGTGGGGAAGGACGGCGACAAGTTGAAGGCCTACTACGCCGAGCTCTTCGGGTGGGACATCGACTCCGACAACCCGATGGATTACGGCATGGTCGCGCGCGATGGGAACACGAACTCCGAGGGCGTCGGGATCGGGGGCGGCATCACCACCGGCCCACAGGGCTACGAAGGCCACGTCATGTTCTACATCGAGGTGCCCGACGTGGAGGATGCGCTCGCGAAGGCGGAGAGCCTCGGCGGGACGCGCATCATGGGGCCGGAAACGATCATGGACAGCCTCGTCTTCGGCCACTTCCACGACCCCGAAGGCCACCTGATCGGGGTCGTCTCGGGCTGAGCCCGAATGCGCCGGGCCCGCGCGGAGCGGGGCCCGGCGCTCGGTTCTACTCGTTCATCACCCGCATGCTGTTGCCGGACGCGTCGCGGAAGCCCGCGTCGATCCCGTACGGCTGCTGCGTCGGCTCCTGCTGGAACTCGACGCCGCGCTTCTTGAGCTCGTCGTAGGTCGAGTGGATATCCGAGGCGGAGAAGAAGAGGCCGCCGGCGGCGCCCTTCGCCACGAGGGCGAGAAGCTGGCTCCGCGTCTCCTCGTCGAAGACGGGCGGGCCGGGAACGGCCATGAGCGCGAGGGCGACGTCCTGCTGGCCCGGGACGCCGACGGTGAGCCAGCGGAAGTTGCCGAGCTCGGCCACCGTGACGTCGTCACGCAGCTCCATGCCGAGCTTCTCGGTATAGAAGGCGAGCGCCTCGTCCTGGTCGTGCACCCAGACGTTGACGTGCGTGAGCTGCTTGAGCATCGGTGTCTCCTTGTGAGTCGAAGTCGAGGTCGAGCGCCACGTTAGTCGCGGCGTTTGCGGCTGTCTTCTCGAAACGTGCTGGACTGCGGACGCGCGTAGGCCTGGGCCACGCAGGTGGGGATCCGGACGCGTGTCGAGGCCGGCGGATAGGCGGCCCGGTACTCCGTCGGGGAGACTCCGTAGGCCCGGCCGAAGCTCGTCGTGAAGGAGCCGACGCTGCGCAGACCCACGGTCAGGCAGATGTCCGCAACCGAGCGATCCGTGGTGCGGAGCAGGGCAGCCGCGCGCTCGAGGCGCCGCGTCAGGAGGTACTGGTGCGGCGACTCTCCGAAGGCCTTCCGGAACTCGCGGCTGAAGTGCGCTGGCGACAGATGGGCGGCGCGCGCCAGCGCGGAGACGTCGAGCGGCTCGCGGTAGCGCGCGTCCACGAGGTCCTTCGCGCGCAGGAGGTAGCGCGCAGGGTGAAGGGTCGTCGTCGCGGTCATGCCGCCACCGGGCGCTTCGCCCTGTGCAGCCTGACCGCGGACGGCACGCCCTTGAGCGGCACGTCGCCGACGAGCTCGAACGCATCCTCGTCCATGCCGGAGCTCGTCACGGCTGCGTCGCTCACGAGCACCTCGTGCGGGCCGGCGTAGTCGGCGATCCTCGCGGCGACGTTGACGGTCCGGCCGTAGTAGTCACCCTCCTGGACGATCACCGGCCCGGCGTTGATCCCGATCCTCGCGGGGACGGAGATCGCCTTCTCGGCCTGCTCCATGAGTGCCAGACCGCTTCGAATCGCGCTCTCGGACTCGCTGAAGTAGAACATCACGCCGTCGCCGAGCCACTTCACCGGGCGGCAGCCGTGAGTGCGCGAGGCCTCGTGGACGACGGTGGCGAGGTCGGCCGCCAACTCGGCGGCTGCTTTGTCGCCACGCTCCTCGGCCAGCGCCGTGTAACCGGTCAGATCGAGGAAGGCGATGGCGGGCGGCTGCTTCGGCTGCGGCGGCGCGAGCCCCCGCTCCTCCATGAACCCCTCCGTTACGCCCACGAGGTACTCGAGCACCGAGCGCTCACGATGACGGCCCTGGAGCCACGGGACGATCGACGCGACGAGCTCCGTGTAGCCCGCGGCCTTCTGATACGTGAGCGCGTCCTTCTCCTCGATCGAGAGGTCCTCGAGGGCGGCAACGCGCTGGCGCACAGCGAGGTCGAAGAACTGGAGCCCGGCGCCGACGAGCCGCTGGATGGTGCCGCCGTACAGCCGCGCGAAGCGCGAGAGCTCGTCGTCGTCCGCGAGATCGAGCCGCGTGAAGAGGAGCCTGAGCATCTCCGCGTCCTCGGCGCGCAGGCGGTCGTCGCCGGAGGGAGGCAAACCGAGCTCGCCCGACAGCCGCCGGACCAGCTCGGGCGAGCGCCCGAGCTCCTCGGCCAGCTCCTCGTAGGTCCCGGACGCGCCTGCCGGCTCCGGCAGGAAGAGCCCGAGCGGGAAGGAGAGCTCTCCCGTGTCGACGCCTTTCGCGACGTCCTCGAGGGAGACCCCTGCCTCCTCGAATGCAGCCATAAGGCGCACCACGTGGACGTCGGAGGACGGAAACCCACCTCCCTCGCCGTCTGCGAGCAGGCCGAGATCCTGGAGTCGCCTGACCTGCCCGGGCGAGGAGGGAGCCAGCTCGGTGAGCGCCTCGAAGGAGATCCTGCCCACGGGGCGACTCTAGCCAAGCGGCGCTCTCAGAGCCCTCGATGGGCTGCTTGAGCAGGGATACGCGGCTGCCGATGACCATCGGAGATGGCGAGCACGATTCTCCTCTGCGAGGCCAATCCGGTCCTCCGCGCCCTCGTCCGCGAGATCCTCGACGGCCGCACGTCGTCATTCACGAGGCGTTGACCGGGCAGGAGTCTGTCGACCTCGCGCGCAGGCTGCGACCGGATCTCGTCATCCTCGACCTCGTCATGCCTGACCGCAGCGGCCTCGATGTCCTCGAGGACCTGCGCTCCGACGCCCTCCTGGCAGGGACACCGGTGCTCATCTGCACCGGCGTCAAAGACTCGCTGGACGTCGAGGCCGCGATCCTGCTCGGCGCGGATCGCTACCTCCAGAAGCCCTTCGAAGCGGCAGAGCTCGTCTCGGCAGTCGACAAGCTGCTCGCGGCCTAGATCCGTCAGCGGCGGCGCCCGGGGGCTTGTGCCGGTATGACTTGGGGCGATGCTCGAGGTCGCAACGCCGCACGGCCCCGCCAATGTCGATCTGCACCCCGCCGAGCGCCAGCGGGCCGCCCTCGTTCTCGGTCACGGGGCGGGAGGCGGAATCGGCGCGCGCGATCTCGTCGCGGCGGCCGACGTGGCGCTGTCGGAGGGATTCAGCGTCGCGCTGGTCGAGCAGCCCTACCGCGTGGCCGGACGGCGCTCTCCCGCGCCCGCGCGACAGCTCGACGCCGCCTGGACGGCCGTCGTCGAGCATCTCCGCGGGCACGAGCTGGCCGGCTTGCCG
>DAITAN010000289.1:0-3802 GCA_036824235.1 Gaiellaceae bacterium
AGCGCGGTCGACCTGCCCGCGGTCGGCGATTGGGTCGCGGTCGCCGACGGCCCCAAGGCGGCGGCGGCAACGATCCATACCGTCCTCGAGCGCGACACCGTGTTCCTGCGCAAGGCCGCCGGCGACGAGAGCGTCGAGCAGGTCGTCGCGGCCAACGTCGACGTCGTGTTCCTCGTAAGCGCGTTCGGCGACGACCTCAACGTCCGCCGGATCGAGCGCTACCTCGCCGCCGGCTGGGAAAGCGGCGCGCAACCGGTCGTCGTGCTCAACAAGAGCGACCTGGCCGAGGATCTCGACGCGGCGGTGGCAGAGGTCGAGGCGGTCGTCTTCGGCGTGCCGATCCACGTCATGAGCTGCCTCGAGGGGGCCGGCGTCGAGCAGCTCGAGCCCTACTTCTCCGGGAACCGGACGGCGGCGCTCCTTGGCTCCTCCGGCGTCGGGAAGTCGACCCTCCTCAACCGACTGCTTGGCTGGGAACGACAGGAGACGCAGGGCCTGCGCGACGACGGAAGGGGACGGCACACCACGGTGCACCGTGAGCTCGTCCCGCTGGGTAACGGCGGGCTCGTCCTCGACACCCCGGGGATGCGCGAGATCGCCCTGTGGGACGCCGGAGGCGGCGTCGAAGAGACGTTCTCCGACGTGGCCGAGCTGGCGGCGGAGTGCCGGTTCGCGGATTGCGCGCACGTGAGCGAGCCGGGCTGTGCCGTCCTCGCGGCGCTCGCGGACGGCACGCTGACAGAAGAGCGCTTCGAGAGCTATCGCAAGCTTCTCGGCGAGCTGAAGCACCTCGAGCTGAAGACGGACGCCCGGGCCATGGCGGAGCAGCGCAAGGCCCGACGGCGCTTTGCGCGATCGATGAGGAAGACGAGCTACTGAGCACCGATGGAGATCCGGCCGACCCCCGAGCGCGAAAGCCGCGCGAGCAAAAGCCGCATCGGCATCCTGCGCCCGCTCGGGATCAGGGACTTCGCCCTGCTCTGGGCCGGCGCCACGGTGTCGCTCGCCGGCGACGGCGTCTACATCGTCGCGATTGCGTGGCAGGTCTACGAGCTCTCGAACTCGCCGACCGCGCTTTCGCTGGTCGGACTGGCCTGGACGCTGCCGATCGGCATCTTCGTGCTGATCGGGGGCGTGATCTCGGACCGCTTCGAGCGGCGCCGGATCATGATCGCAGCGGACATCGTGCGGGCGGTCGCGGTCGGGACGATCGGCGTCCTCGTGCTCACCGGGGTGGTCGAGCTGTGGCACCTGATCGTCCTCGCGGCCGTCTTCGGCACGGGTGAGGCGTTCTTCGGCCCGGCGTTCATCTCGATCGTCCCGGAGATCGTTCCGCGGCATCTGCTGCTCCAGGCCAACTCGCTCGACCAGTTCATCCGCCCCTTTGCCTTCCTGCTCGTCGGCCCGGCGCTGGGCGGCTGGATGGTCGCGGCCATCGGCGCCGGCCAGGCGTTCATGCTCGACGCGGGCACATTCCTCGTCTCGGCGGCGGCAATTTTCCTCATGCGGCACCGGGCGGCCCCGCGCGAGGCGGGCGAAGGCCGAATCTCGGTGGTGCGCGACCTCCGGGAGGGCTTCGTCTTCGTGCGGGCGAACGCCTGGCTCTGGGCGACGCTGCTCGCGGCCGCCGTCTTCCTGCTCGCTTACTGGGGGCCCGTTGACGTCCTCGTGCCGTATCTCGTCCGGAACGAGCTCGGCGGCGATGCGAGCGACTTCGGGCTCGTGCTCGCCTGCGGCGGCGTCGGCGCGCTCCTGGCGGCGTTCTTCCTCGGCCAGCGCGGGTTCCCGCGGCGGCACATCACGTTCATGTACTGCGCCTGGGGCTTCGGCTCGCTCGCCCTCGTGGGCTTCGGCCTCGCGACGGAGGTGTGGCAGATGCAGGTGGTCAGCCTGGTGGAGGGCGCCCTGTTCACGTCCGGGATGGTCATCTGGGGCACGCTCATGCAGACGCTGGTCCCCGGCGACCTGCTCGGGCGCGTCTCGAGCCTCGACTGGTTCGTCTCGACGAGCCTCGTCCCCGTCTCCTTCGCGCTCACCGGCCCCGTGTCGGCCGCGCTCGGCGCGGATACGACCCTGATCGTCGCCGGCCTGGTCGCCGCGGGCGTGACGATGGCCTTCCTCTTCGTGCCCGGCGTCCGGGACACCGAGGGCGACGGCAGGCTCGAGGAGGCTCGCTCGGGCGCGATCGGGGGCTAAGTGGTCCGCCGCCTGCGCGGCGGGACCCCGAGCACGAGCAGGGCAGCGATCGCCCCGAGCGCGCCGCAGGAGAGCCAGAACGCCGTTGGATCCACCGCGTACGCCGCCGTGCCCACCACCGGCCCGATGATCAGTGCGAGCCCGACGGCTCCGCCCTCCGCGCCCTGGTAGCGGCCGCGCAGGTGCACCGGCGCGAGGTCGGCGACGTACGCCTGCGAGACCGGTGCGTTCGCGATCTCGCCGAGAGTCCAGATGACGACCGTGAGTGCGAGGAGCGGGACGGTGGTCGCCCAGGCGGTCAGCGCGAACCCCAGGCCGACTAGGAGGAATCCGACCGCGATCACCGGCTGGCGCGCATGCCGCCCGGTGATCATCGTCATCGGCAGCTCGAGCAGCACGATGATCAGCCCGTTGAGCGACATGAGCGCGCCGAACGTCGCGAACGAGAGCCCCTGGTCGATGACGTGCAGCGGCAGGGCGCCCTGCGGCTGGAAGTAGACGAATGCGGCGAGCAGCGAGGCGACGAGGAAGAGCTGGAACGGCCGGTCGGCCCGGATGGCGCGAACGAGCTCGCCCGGGCGCTCGCCTGTCCGGTGCGAGCGCAGGCCCTCGGGCAGGAAGAGGAGGGCCGCGATGCCGAAGGCGGCCGAGCTCAACGCCTCGACGAGGAAGAGCAGGAGGAACGACCGCTCGGCCAGCAGGCCGGCCGTTGCCGCTCCGGCCGCGAAGCCGAAGTTGATGGCGAGCCGGTAGAGGGCGTAGGCCGTCAGCCGTCGCTCCGGGGGAACCAGGTCGGCGAGCAACGCGGCCGAGGCGGGGCGGTAGAGCTCCGACGTGAGACCCGCCAGCATGGAGAGCGCGACGACGACAGGGAACGTCTCGGCCTGGGACAGCGCGAGCATGGCCACCGCGGCGGAGAACATCGAGACCGCGATGGCGTTCCGCCGGCCGATCCGGTCGGCCAGGTACCCGCCGAGGAGCGACGCGACGAGCGCGCCCACCCCGTATGAGCTTACGGCGGCGCCGGCTTGTGCGGGCGAGTAGCCCTCCTCGGTCAGCCAGATGACCAGGAAGATGAGGACGAAGCTCCCGAACCGGTTGACGAACGATCCGCCGCACAGCACCCACGCCGCCGGAGGCATGGAGCGGACGTTGTGCCAGAGCCCGGGAGCGGCGTCCGAGGAGGGCATGGCGGCATAAGCTACTGAAATGTGTGGGATTAGGAAGTCAGTGGTATAGTCAGCCTGCCGTGGCCGAAGCCATCACTGTCGACGTGCTCGTGGTCGGAAGCGGGGCCTCGGGCCTCGCAGCCGCCGTGTCCGCCGAGCGGGCAGGCGCGCGCGTCGCGCTCGCCACGAAGGGATCGGTCCAGTCCTCGAACTCGGCCAAGGCCCAGGGCGGCATCCAGGCGGCCTTCGGCGACGACGACTCCCCGGACACCCACGCCGAGGACGTCTGGCAGAGCTCGCACCAGACCGCGGACATGAAGCTCGTCCGGATCCTCACCTCGGAGGCGCCCGCCACGATCCACTGGCTCGAGGACGCCGGCGTCGAGTTCACGCGCTCGAACGGCGGCTACCGGCTCGCCCGCTGCGGCGGCGCGAGC
>DAITAN010000020.1:0-14431 GCA_036824235.1 Gaiellaceae bacterium
GCGTGCTCCGGGCGGTCGAGCGGCTTCCGCGCGGCCGCGTCCTCGTCGTCGGCTGCGGCTTCGCCGGCCTCCTCTTCATACAGGCGCTCGTCCGCCGCGGGGACGATGTGCTCGCCTCCGACCCGCTGGCGCACCGCCTCGAGCTCGCGCTCGGCTACGGCGCCCAGCCGGCCGACGGCGAGCGGGTCGACGCCGCCGTGCTCTGCGCGCACGCCGGTCTCGACGGGGCCCTTGCGGCGCTGGAGCCCGGCGGCACTCTGCTCCTCTTCTCCTGGCTCGTCGATCCGGCCGCGGTCGACTTCGAGGCGGTCCTGCGACGCGAGCTCACGCTGGTCGGCTCGTGCTCGGCGACCCCCGCCGCGATGGCGGACGCGATCGCCCTCCTCCCCGAGCTCGACCCGATCCCGACGGTGACTCTGCCGCTCGAGCGCTTCGCCGAGGGCCTCGAGCTGTACCGCAGCCACGAGGCCGTCAAGGTCGTCTTCACGCCGTGAGGGCGCTCCTCTACCACGGACCCGGCGACCTGCGGGTCGAGGAGGTGCCACGTCCGGAGCCCGGTCCCGGCGACGTGCTCGTCCAGATCGAGGTCGCACTCACGGACGGCACGGACGCGAAGGCGTTCAAACGCGGCCACCCGCTCCTGCTCGCGGAGACGCCGAGCCCCTTCGGGCACGAGTTCTGCGGGATCGACGTCTCGACCGGGCGGCGCGTCGTCGCGGCGAACTCGGCGCCCTGCGGACAGTGCGGGCCGTGCCGGCGCGGCGAGGAGACGCTCTGCGAGAACCTCCAGCCGTTCCTGAACGGCGCGTACGCCGAGCTCCTGCTGGTCCCGGCGCGCATCGCCGAGCGCAACCTGCTCCCCGTCCCGCCGTCGCTCGCCCCTGAGGTCGCCGCGATGGTGGAGCCGCTCGCCTGCTGCCTGCACGGAATCGAGCGGGCCGGGGTCGAAGCCGGGCAGACGGTCGGGATCCTCGGCCCGGGGCCGATCGGGCTCATGCTCTGCGCGGCCGCCAAGGACGCGGGGGCAAACGTGGTCGTCGTCGGCGGCCGGCCCGAGCGACGCGAGCTCGCCCGCGAGTTCGGCGCGACGCCCGGAGACGGCCAGGGCGCGGACGTCGTCATCGAGGCCGTCGGGACCGCCGAGGCCTGGCAGGACGCGCTCGCCCTCGTGCGTCCGGGTGGCACCGTCCTCTTCTTCGGCGGTCGCGAGCTCGGCGTCGACACGTTCCGCCTGCACTACGAGGAGCTCACGCTCAAGGGTGCGTTCCACCACACGCCGCGCCACGTGCGGGCCGCGCTCGCCTTCCTAGCCAGCGGCGCCTTCCCCTGGGAGCGGCTCGTCACCCACCAGGTCGGCCTGGAGCAGGTCGCCGGCCTCTTCGCCGACCCGCCGCCCGACCTCCTGAAGGCTGCCGTCCTTCCCTGACTTGGCGGCGACTCCGGCGCGACGTGGCACGATCTCACAGGTGACCAGCAACCCCGCCGCGGCGCAGCACCTGCTCGACCTCGCGCGGTTACGCCGCGTCCGCGACCGGATCGACCGGGAGTACGCCCAGCCGTTGGACGTCGAGGCGCTCGCCCGCGGCGCGTACATGTCGGCCGGGCACCTCAGCCGCCAGTTCCGGCTCGCCTTCGGTGAGTCGCCGTACAGCTACCTCATGACGCGGCGCATCGAGCGAGCAATGGCGCT
Source organism: Gaiellaceae bacterium (assembly GCA_036824235.1). Taxonomy (GTDB): domain Bacteria; phylum Actinomycetota; class Thermoleophilia; order Gaiellales; family Gaiellaceae; genus JAIBJN01. Next base: position 1,691 of record DAITAN010000020.1, read on the forward strand.
GCTGCGTCGCGGCGGCATGAGCGTCACCGAGGTCTGCTTCGCGGTCGGCTGCTCGTCGCTGGGCACCTTCAGCACTCGCTTCACCGAACTGGTCGGTGTCCCGCCCAGCACCTACGGGCGCGAGGCGGCGGGCGCGACGAACGGCATACCGCCGTGCGTGGCCAAGCAGGTGACGAGACCGGTCAGGAATCGAGAAGCGCCGGCGCCGAGCGGTGCCTAGCATGGCCGCCATGAACACAATCTCCATTCACTCGAGCATGCTTCCGCACGAGGATCCGGAGGCATCCCTGGCCTTCTATCGCGACACCCTGGGCTTCGAGGTCCGCGGTGACGTGGAGTACGGCGGAATGCACTGGATCACGGTCGGCCCCGCCGACCAGCCCGGTACGTCCATCGTCCTGTACCCGCCGGCCGCCACGCCGGGCATCACCGACGATGAACGCAACACGATCGCCGAGATGATGGCCAAGGGAACGTTCGCCAGCATCAACCTGGCCACCGCCGATCTCGACGGCACCTTCGCGCGGCTGCAGGCCGGAGATGCCGAGGTCGTCCAGGAGCCGGTCGACCAACCGTACGGGATCCGCGACTGCGCCTTTCGCGACCCTGCGGGCAACCTCATCCGCATTCAGGAGCTGACCAATGGCTGAGAAGAAGACTGCAAAAAAGAGCACCAAGAAGTCCCAGACGTTCTCGGCCGAGGAGCGGGCCGCGATGCGGGAGCGCGCTGCCGAGCTGAAGGCGGAGGCGCGTAAGGCGGACGGGGAGAAGGCCCTGCTCGCCAAGGTCAAGGAGATGCCGGAGGCGGATCGCGTGATGGCCGAGCGGATCCATGCGATCGTCAAGGCCAACGCGCCGGACCTATCGCCGAAGACCTGGTACGGCATGCCCGCGTACGCCGACAAGGACGGCAAGGTCGTCATCTACTTCCAGGACGCGGCCAAGTTCGACTCTCGGTACGCGACCTTCGGCTTCAACGACGCCGCGAACCTCGATGACGGCGCCATGTGGCCGACCTCCTTCGCGCTGAAGAAGCTGACCGCCGCCGACGAGAAGAAGATCGCCGCGCTCGTGAAGAAAGCGGTGAGCTGATACGTCCTAGGCGCGGCGGACGAGCGTGACGCCGTCCCGGACCGTGAGCTGGACGGCGACGACCCGCGGATCGGCGGCGATGCGGGCGTTGAGCTCGACGAACATCTCGGTCTCGGGCGTCTCCGGCGGCTCGACCACGCGGCCCGACCAGAGCGTGTTGTCGAGCGCCATGATCCCCTGCGGAGAGAGCCTGGGCACGAGCGCCTCGTAGTACGCCGGGTAGCTGAGCTTGTCGGCGTCGATGAAGATCAGGTCGAAGTCGCCCTCGAGCTTCTCGATCGTCTCGAGCGCCGGGCCGAGGTGGATCGTGATGCGGTCGGCGACGCCGGCCTCCTCGTGATACCGCCGCGCGACCGCCGCGTGGGTCTCGTCCACCTCGCAGGTGTCGATGTGGCCTCCCGGCGGCAGCAGCGGCGCCATCGATGTCGACGAGTAGCCGCTGTAGGTGCCGAGCTCGAGCACGCGCTGCGGCTGGAGCGCGAAGACGAGGAACTCGAGCAGGCGGCCTTCGACCGGCCCGGTCAGCATCTGCGGCGCACGCAGCTCGGCCCGGGTCTCGTCCGCGAGCCGGTTGAGCAGCTCCGTCGGCGGCGTCGTGCTCGCCTGCGCGTACTCCTCGATCTTCTCGGGGACGAGTCCGGCCATCACGGCATCCTTGCAACTCGCGAGCCGCCGACGACGGCATCACGGCCGTCGCGGAAGCGCACCCACGCCTTGCCCCCGCCGTCGTAGTCGTGCGCCCAGACGACGAGCGTGGCCTCCGCGCCCTCCACGTGGACACGCTCGGTGCCCTCGGGGTCGACACCGCGCCAGATGCGAACGAACGGGTTCTCGTCGTACTCGCGGCCGATCGTCGTTTCCTCGCTGTGCCCCGGGAACACGGCCAGCTCGTGGGGGAGGCCCATGAGCACGTCCATGATCGAGCGACGCAGGTCGTCGAACCCCTCCTGCGCCCCGCCGACGGAGCCCGTAAAGAGCGTGTCGCCCGTGAAGACGGCCTCCGCGTCGACGACGAACGAGAGCATCCCGCGCGTGTGCCCGGGTGTGCGCAGCGCCTCGATGCGCAGGTCGCCCGCCTCCACCACCTCGCCGTGGCCCAGGTGCTCCGCGCCGTCGATGCCCTCGTCCGGCGCCGCCAGGATGCGCAGGCCGTAACGGTCCTCGAGCAGCTCGTGGTGGGCCACATGGTCGGCATGGGCGTGCGTCGTGAGCAGGTGGGTCGGGTGTACCTCAAGGCGATCGACGGCCGACAGGAGCGGCTCTATGGGTGCCCCGGAATCGATGAAGACGGCGGTTCCCCCCGCACGGTCGGCGACGAGGTAAGCGTTCGAAAGCCATTGGGGATCCATGCTCCGCTCGACGATCATCGCGTGGGTAGCATGCCACCGGAACCCGGACTGGGAGGGCTAATCGGATGGCCGGCCTCATGAGCCGCACGTCGACAGTGGTCAAAGCGTGGATCTCGAAGCTCCTCGATCGCGCCGAAGATCCATCGGTCACGCTGGACTACTCGTACGAGAAGCAGCTCGAGATGCTGCAGAACGTGAAGAGGGGCGTGGCGGACGTCGTCACGGCAAAGAAACGGCTCGAGCTGCAGACGCAGAAGCTCGAGCAGGAGCTCCCGAAGCTCGACCAGCAGGCGCGCGCAGCGCTCTCCGCCGACCGCGAGGACCTCGCGCGCGCGGCGCTGGAGCGCAAGACCGTCGCGCAGACGCAGCTCCAGGCGCTCGACCAGCAGATCACCGGTCTCGAAGCCCAGCAGGAGAAGCTTCTGGCCAACGAGAAGCGGCTTTCCGCCAAGGTGGAGTCCTTCCGCAGCCAGAAGGAAGTCATCAAGGCCCAGTACTCGGCCGCCGAGGCCCAGGTGCGGATCACCGAGGCCGCGACGGGAATCGGCGAGGAGATGGCCGACACCGGCCTCGCCATCCAGCGCGCGCAGGACAAGACGGAGCAGATGCAGGCCCGCGCCGCGGCCGTCGACGAGCTCGTCGAGACCGGCGCGCTCGAGGACTGGACGTCGGGCGAGACGTCGCTCGACCGCGAGCTGGCGCAGATCTCTTCTCAGAGCCAGGTGGACGAGGAGCTCGCGAAGCTCAAGGGCGAGCTGGCCTCCGGCGGCGCGAAGAAGGAGCTGGAGCAGTGATCGTCAGGCTGATGGGCGAGGGCCAGTTCCGCGTCGGCGACGAGCTCCTGGCGAAGCTGAACGAGCTCGACGAGAAGGCGCAGGCCGCCGCGGACGCGAACGACGAGCCGGAGCTCGACCGAGTCCTCGACGAGATGTGGGGCCTCGTCCAGGGCGACGGCGAGCGGCTCGCCGACGACGACCTGCACCCCTCGGACGTCGTGATCCCGCCGAGCGACCTGACCCTCGAGGAGACGCAGCGTCTCTTCTCGGATCAGGGGCTCATTCCGGACATCCCGACGGCCTAGGATCGAGGTTTCCGCCAGCGCCAGCGCCAGCGCCGGCGTCCTCGGCGCGGCGCGCTCCGAAGCGCCTCGCGGATCGAGCTCGAGCGCCCTTTCGCGACGGCCACGACGGCCACCGCGCCGTAGAAGCCGAGCCGGGACGTCTGCGAGCCGCAGCCTGGGCACTTGCAGGCGGGCGCGGCGTTGAGCTCGTCCGAGTACACGCGGGGAACCCAGCGCGGGCCGCCCCAGCGGAGGTCGAGCGGGAACGCCCGCACGAGGTGGGCCCAGATCAGCCACGCAGTCCAGCGTGCGACGCCGTAGAAGAACGAGGCGCGGTAGAGCGCGACGAGCGTCGTCTCCGAGAGGTAGCGGCCCGCCCAACCCCAGAAGGGGTCCGCCGCCATCACCGTTGTCCTGAAATAGCCACGCGTGAGCACGCGCCAGCTCAGGATCCCCCACACCACGAACACGCCGTCCCAGACGAAGCCGAGGCCGCTGAAGTACGCCCCGGCATCCGTGTACCGACCGGTCTGCCCGGCGTACGCCCACGCCCCTAACGAGAACAGGTGATCGGTGAACGGGAAGAAGAGCATCGTTCCGACGGTGTCGCCGACGTCCGTCAGCGCGTGCGCCCACTGTCCGATCACGAAGCTGTACGCAACCACCTTGTTGCGCCAGACGAGGTAGAGCAGCAGCCCGACGAGAACTCCGAATGTGAGCGAGTGGGTGAAGCCGAACCCCGGCCAGCCTCGGTGGAACTGCGCGGGGGTGTCGGCCTTCAGCTCGAAGCCCGCGAGCGTGACTCCGTAGACGAACCACTTGGACAGGAGGTCCGGTGCATAGGAGCCCACGAGCAGCGGCACGAACGCGACGCGCTTGCCGAGCTCCTTCTGGATGACATAGGGCTCGAGGTCGTGGGCGGCCCAGCTCACTGGCGGAAGCGGCGAATGACGAAGGGCAGGGCGACGACGAGAAGCAGCAGGTAGGCGGCCGCCACGACCCAGCTGAACAGGAACTCGGGCGCGGCGACCCCGATCGCGACATAGACGACTCCGGCGGCCAGATAGAGGGCGAGCTCACGCCAGCCGCGGGCGAGCGCCTCGCGGAGCGTCGCGGGTGAGCCGTCCCGCCGCACGAGCGCGAAGTATGCCGATCCGCCCTCCCGGCGACGCGGCCTTCGGGCTAGTCGAGCGGCGCTTCGAAGAGGCCCAACCAGCGGGTGAGGTCGGGCTCGATCGGAAGCTCCTTCTCGAGCTCTGTGCGGAGCCGCAGCTCCGCGGGGTTGTCGCGCTCCTGGCCCTCGCCCGTGGGGACGAACGGCCAGAACGTGCCGCGCTTGAACCCGTAGATCAGGTACGTCGGATGCTCGCGGCCCTCAAAGGCGAAGAGGGCCGCCAGGAGCTGTTCGCCGAACCCGCGGCTGGAGAGCTCCCCGGCGACCAGGTGGACGGTCGTGACCAGGTCCTCGAAGTCGCGGTCGCGCACGACGAGCCACTGGTAGCCGTACGTGTCGTCTCGCCGCCTGACCTCCGACCCGGAGGTTTGCGCGACCACCCCGAGCAACTCGTCGATCTCCTGCTCGGCCCGCATGAACTCGCCCGCCGAGAGCGCCTTGGACACGACCGCGGCGACCCCGGCAGACTTGAGGCCGAGCTCGGTCTCGAGCGTGACCTGCGCGGTCGAGAGGGCGAAGAGCTTGTCGAGCTTCGCGCCCTTGAGGCGCTTGCGCCCGCCGAAGAGAACGCTCCCCAGGCCCACGCTAGACGTTGACCGGGCGGCCCATCTCCTGGGCGATGGCGGCCAGGCGCGCGAGGCGCTTCTCGAGCGGCGGGTGGGTCATGAAGAGCGTCGCGGCGGATCGCTTCACGTTGGTCGGGATGATGTAGAACGCGTTCAGCGACTCCATCTGGCGCAGATCGCGCTGGGGGATCCGCGTCATGTCGCTCGCGATCTTCTGCAGCGCGCTCATGAGGTTCTCCGGCGCGCCGGTGACGAGCGCGGCTCCGCGGTCGGCGGCGAACTCGCGGTAGCGCGAGAGCGCCAGGATGAGGAAGTAGCTGATGAAGTAGACGACCAACGCGATCAGCCAGATCGGCGGGCCCTCCCGGTTGCGGCCGAGGCCGCCGCCGAACCAGATGAGCAGCGAAGCCACGTTCGAGAAGAAGCTCGCGAACGTCATGACGGCCACGTCGCGGTTGGCGATGTGGGCGAGCTCGTGCGCGAGGACACCCTCGATCTCTGCCGGCTCGAGGCGCTTCCAGAGGCCCTCGGTCACGGCCACGACCGAGCGCTTCGGGCTCCGGCCCGTGGCGAACGCGTTCGGGACGTCGGTCGGGATCACGGCGACGCGCGGCTTGGGCAAGTCGGCCATGGCGCAGAGCCGCTCGACCATCGCGTGGAGGTCAGGAGCCTGTTCGGGGGTGACGACCTTCGCACCCGACGAGGCGAGGGCGATCTTGTCCGACGTGAAGTACTGGACGAACGCGAACACGCCCAGGATCACGACCATGACGCCGATCGAAGCCCCGGACTGGAGCAGCAGCGCAAAGAAGCCCACGTAGAGGGCCCCGAGCAGGAAGATCGTCAGGAACATGCGCGACGACAGTCCGAAGTCGCGCCCGTACGCCTTGCGTCTCATCGAGTTGGTCAGCTCCTAGAGAAGTTGGTACGGGAATTCTACCCGCGGGCCTCGCGGCAACCGGACGCCTGCGGGAACGCCGAGACGCCCAGGACAAAGGTGGTCGGGCCGTCCGCGACGACGCTGGTCATGCCGTCTGCGGCCTCCTCCACGCAGACGGCTCCCGAGCGGACGCGCCAGGTCGGCGTCCAGCGGACGGCGAGGCGGTACGTGCCGGCCGCAGCGACCTCTCCCTCGACCCGGTCGTGCAGGAACGCCGTCAGGTGCGCTTCGGCGGGGCCACTCAGGATCGGGGTCGGGTCGGGCAGCTCGTAGATGGTGAAGTCACCTGCCGTGCCCACTTCCTCCAAGCCCGCGCGGCCTGAGCGGAGCAACTCGGCCTCCCGTTCCTCGCCGACTCTTCCGAGCTGCGTTTTCGGCAGGAGCACCCAGCGGACCCCCATGGCGTTGAGCCACGTGCGGTAGGCCTCCGGCTCGAGCGGCTCCTCATAGAAGAGCGGGTTCTGGGCGATGTCGAGTTGGCGATACCAGCCGCGAGCGAGCGGAAAGCCGGCGCGCGGCAGCCGGTAGGCCTCCCAGTGGTCGCCAGTGGGGACGACCTCGACGCGGTAGTCCGGCGACCAGCGCGCGGCGAGGAAGGTCAGCGCAGGCTCCCAAAAGGCCGCCTCCGCGGAGCGCGTGTCGGTGCGGTGGAGGGCGGCGCCCACGTAGGGGACCAGTGTGTAGGTGAGCGCCAAGACGACTGCCAGACCCGCGAGCCAACGCGGGCGATAGGCAGCGAGCGCGGCCGCGAGGAGCGCCAGCGGGAGGACAATGCCGCGCAGCCGCGTGACGTTCTCGCCGATCGGCGAGGGGACGGTGAAGGCCACGATTGTGGCCAGTGACCAGAGGCCGAAGAGCGCGGCGAGGGTGCGCCCGCGCTCAGCACGGAAGGCCAAGGCCGCACAAGCCGCGGACAGAGCGATGACCAACAGCAGCTCGTCCAGCCGGAAGAACGGGTACTCCGCCTCCTCGGGGTACACGACGAGCAGCGCTCCCTGGAGGAGCCCCAGCGCGACGAGCACCGACCCCACTCCGACCGCGGTCCGGTCGAAGCGCATCCGGCGGCCGAGGAAGGTGGCGACAGCCGCCAGGCAGAGGAAGAGGAACGCGAGTGGTGACAGCCCGAGCGTAAGAACGGCCAGCCCCGCCGCGAGCCACGGACGCCCGAGCTGCAGAGCCTTCAGCGCACCGAGGCCCGCGGCGAAGCCGGCCGCATACGGATAGGTGCCCGTGAAGAGCGGCCCGCAGACGACGACGGCGAACACGCGGGCCGGCCACCGCGCCGCCTCCCCCCACTCCCGGCCGGCCAACGAGGCGAACAGGGCAGCCGCGGCGACGACGGAGACCAACGCGACGACGTCGTTCCCGACGAGGCTTGCAGGGAAGTAGTAGAGCAGGCTGTAAGCGATCAGCGGGTAGTGGCCCGCGTACCAGAACGTGTCCCAGATGAGGACGCCGTCGCGCACGAGATCGGTGCGGTAGAGGTGCGCCGGCAGGTCGCCCGGCGGCGGACCGAGGAGCACGAGGGCGACCCCGACGACGAACGCGATTCCCGCCGCGCCTAGAGTTCCCGGCATGGCTCGGACTGCGGCGTTCGCTCTCGCGTTCATGGCGCTCATGGCCGGACCGGCGCAGGCTACGGATTTCCAGGTGATCGTGGTGCCGGGCTTGACGCTCGGCGATTTGGAAGATCTTGCCGACCGCGGCGCCGTCGGGCTGATGAACCCGGGTGCTGGGCCCGAGACGAGCCGTGCTCTCGCCATGCGGGCGCTTCTCACGGGAGAGGTGCGCAACTCGCTGCGGGAGGAGAGCCTCGACGGCGGCCTGCAGCTGACCTTCAAAGTCGAGGAGAGGCCGCTCGGGAGCGTGGACGGCAACGTGATCTACGTCGGGCTCCCCGAAGGCGGACGACAGCCGAACGACAGGCGATACCCGATCCTCGTCATCGGCCCGGGCTTCGAGGGCCTGCTCACGTCCAGCTCCACGAGGATCGCCGGCCTCGTCTCCATCGCCGACATCGCGCCGACAGCGCGCGATCAGGACGGCGCGCTCGAGTCGCAGCGCTCGACGGACACCGTCTCCAAGCTGCGCGAGCTCGACGACCGCATCGACGAGAACAACGGCGTGCGGCTTCCGGCGACCATTCTCGTCTGCGCGCTTGTCCTTGGTCTTGCCCTCTTCTCGCCGGCCGCGGCAGTCCCCGCGCTCGCCGTCGCGCTGCTCACGAACCTCGCACTCGGGATCGCAGGCATCTTCGACTTCTGGACGGTGATGGCGATTTTCGCGGTTGCGGTGCTGCTGGGCGGCCCGCTGCTGGCTTCGTTCCTCCGCTCGCCCGTTTCCCTCGGGGCGTTCCTGGTCGCGGTGATCGGCGCGTACCTGCTCGTGCTCGGGATCGACGGCCCATTGGCCGCCCTCTCGCCGCTCGGCCCGTCGCAGAACTCCCGCTACTACGGGCTCTCGAATCTGCTCGAGACGATGCTGCTTGTCCCGGCCCTCGGCGGCGCGGCGCTGCTCTTCCGTCGGTTCGGCTGGGTCGCGTTCCTCGGCACCGCGCTCCTCGCGTTCGCGACGGTGGCCGGGAACCGCTTCGGCGTGGACGGCGGGGGCGCGATCGTGCTCGCCGGCGGATTCGCCGTGCTCGCCGTCCTGCTTTCGGGCGGCGGCAGGCGCGCGCTCGCGATCGCCGTCACGGTTGCGCTGGCGCTCGCGCTCGGCCTCGTCGCCCTCGACGCCGCCACGGGCAGCTCGAGCCACGTCACGCGAGCGCTCGAGGACGGGCCGGTCGGCCTGGCCGGGGATCTCGGCGAGCGGGTCGAGCTCTCGTGGGCGCGGGCGACCAAGGACTGGTACATCGCGCTCGCGATCGCCCTCATGCTGGTCGTCTTCGCATCCCTCGTCGTCAGGACCCTGCGCCGCCCCGGCTCGCTCCGCGAGTCGGCCGTTTCGCTCTCCGTGGCCGCGGCGATCGCCGTCTCACTCGTCGTGAACGACTCGCCGACCGACGTCCTCCTCGTCGGGCTCACGAGTTACGTCGCCGCCGACGCGGGTATGCTTCTCGCGCGATGGCCCGCTACTTCGCGCTCCTTCTCGCCGTCCTCGCGCTCGCCGTTGTCGCAGGCTGCGGCGGTGGGGAAGAGGCGTCGCCGGCGCCCGAGACCGTAGAGGGAACCCTCCCGACCGAGAGTGGCGGTGGCGGCGGAGGCGGCGGTGGTGGCGGCGAGGGCGACGCGGCCGCCGGCAAGGAGGTCTTCACGTCGGGCGGTTGCGGAAGCTGCCATACGTTCGCGGATGCAGGGACCTCCGGGAACGTGGGCCCGAACCTCGACGAGTCGACCGTGGATTTCGCGGCCGCCGAGGAGCAGATCCGCGCCGGCGGTGGCGGAATGCCCGCGTTCGAAGGCCAGTTGAGCGACGAAGAGATCGCCAACGTGGCCGCATACGTCGTCGAAACGCGCAGCTGAGCTGAAGCTTCCGCCCGGGTTCCCGCGCGAGGTCGACGTCCTCGCCTGCGATCTCGACCGGACGCTCCTCTGGACCGACGGAGAGCTGCGCCCACGCACGCGGGCGGCGATCGGGTCCGCGCGTGCGGCGGGTCTCCGCGTCCTCATCGCGACGGGCCGCATGTTCCGCAGCGTGAAGCCGTATCTCGAGGCGGCCGGGCTCGACGATCCCGTCATCTGCTACCAGGGCGCGGTCGTCGCCGACCCGGCGACCGGCCGGTTCCTCCGCCACGAGCCGATTCCCGTCGAGCTCGGGCGCGAGACGATCGCCGCGCTCCAGGAGGAAGGCTTCCACGTCAACTGCTACGTCAACGACGAGCTCTATGTCGCCCGCGTCACGCCCGAGGCCAAGCGTTACGCCTCGTTCCAGCATCTCCCGATCCACGAGGTCGGCGATCTCGAGGCGTGGCTCTCGGAGCCGCCCACGAAGCTCGTCGCCATCGACGACCCGGAGGAGCTCGACGGCCTCGAGGCCCGGATGAAGACCCGCTTCGCCGGCCGCCTCTACATCTCGAAGTCCCTCCCCTTCTTCCTCGAGTTCGCGAGCCCCGCCGTGACCAAGGGCTCGGGCCTCGAATTTCTGGCCGAGCACCTCGGCTTCACCCCCGAGCGCACGATCGCCTTCGGCGACGGCGAGAACGACGTGGAGCTCCTCGAGTGGCCTGCGTTCGGCGTGGCGGTTGCGAACGCGCACCCCCGCGTGCTCGAGGTAGCCGACTGGGTCTGTCCGTCGGCCGAGGAGGAAGGCGTCGCCCAAGTCATCGAGGCGCTCTTAGACTCCCGCCGATGATCGACATCAAGGCAGCGAGGGCCGCGTCAGACGAGTACCGCACCGCGCTCGCGCGCAAGGGCGCCGCGGAGGACTTCGACGCGCTCATGCAGGCCGATCGCGACTGGCTGGCGCTCGTCCCCCAGGCGGACGAGCTGCGTGCGAAGACCAAGCTCAAGGGCAAGCCCACACCCGAGCAGATCGAGGAGCTGAAGGGCGTGAAGGCGGAGCTCCAGCGGGTCGAGCAGGAGCTCGCCGCAGCGGAGAGCAGGCGCTCCGAGCTGCTCGACCGCGTCCCGGCTCCCCCCGATCCGAGCGCGCCCGACGGATTCACGGACGAGGACGCGGAAGAGCTCCGCCGCGTCGGCGAGCCGCCGTCGTTCTCCTTCGAGCCGCGCGACCACCTGGAGCTCGCACGCATCGACACGGAGCGCGGTGCCAAGGTCTCGGGCTCGCGCTTCGTCTACCGCGTCGGGGCGGCGGCCAGCCTCGAGCTCTCGCTCTACCGCTTCGCCCTCGACCGGCTGTCGGCGAAGGGGTTCGCGACCGTCCTTCCACCGGTGCTCGTGCGCGAGGACGCCATGTACGGCACGGGCTTCCTCCCCACCGACGAGGTGAACCTCTACCGGGTCGAGCGCGACGAGCTGTACCTCACAGGCACGTCCGAGGTCGCTCTGGCGGCCATGCACTCCGGCGAGGTCCTGGACGCCGACGCGCTTCCGCTCCAGTACGCCGGCTACTCCACATGCTTCCGCCGCGAGGCAGGCGCGGCCGGCAAGGACACGCGCGGCATGTTTCGCGTCCATCAGTTCGAGAAGGTCGAGATGTTCGTCTTCACGCTCCCCGAGCGCTCGGGAGAGACGCACGACTTTCTACTCACCGTCGAGGAGGAGCTGGTCGGGGAGCTCGGCCTCCCGTACCGCGTCGTGAACATCGCCGCCGGCGACCTCGGCGCCTCCGCCTCGAAGAAGTACGACATCGAGGCGTGGTTCCCGGGCCAGGGCCGCTACCGCGAGATCACGTCGACCTCGAACACGACCGACTACCAGTCGCGACGCCTCGACATCCGCTTCCGCGGCGAGCAGGGCCTCGAGTTCGTCCACACGCTCAACGGCACGGCGGTCACGGCGCGCGCGATGATCGCCGTGCTGGAGAACTTCCAGGACGAGGGCGGCGCCGTCGCCGTCCCGGATGTCCTGACGGAGTTCGGCGCCCCGGCGCGCATCGAGCCGGGGGACTGACTCCCTAGTCCGAGGAGTAGCTCTCGGGCTCGCCGTGCGTGAACCAGCGCTCGACTGCGACGAGTGCAGTGAAGCGGCGGTTCTCGCGGTTCCGGTACGGGGCGCCGCGATAGTGGAGAGACAGGCGGTCGATGTCCGCGAGCCCGACATCCTCGCCGACCTCGGTCACCCGTCCGACGACCGAGACGTGGGTGTACCAGTCCTCGGGGTCGAAAATCGAGATCGCCACACGCGGGTCGCGCCGCATGTAGCCGAGCCGGACGCGGCTCTCGTCCATGTTGACGAGGATCGTCCCGTCCCCCCACTCGTACCAGGTCGGCACGGCGTGAGGCTGCCCGTCGGGCCGAATCGTGGTGATCACGGCTCCGTTCGGACGACGGAGGAAGGCGTGCAGCTCGCTCGGGATCGGCCCTGCCGGCACGCCCAGACGATATCGACCGTGGCCGGGCGGGACGCGGGCTACACTCGCTGCGGGCGGGGTGCCCGAGCGGTCGAAAGGGGCGGTCTTGAAAACCGCTAGGCGGTGCTGAGCCGTCTCGTGGGTTCGAATCCCACCCCCGCCGCTTTCCTCCCCTGATCGGTGAGACGGTCGACGCGCTACGACTGGCCGCGCAGCAGCCGGCTTAACCGGTGTCTACCTGCGCTCTCCGTCCGAAGGCTCCGAGATCGCCCCGACGAGCTGCGCGGTCCTCTCGGTGTCCTTGAGTGCGATGTCGGCCTGCGCGACTACGCCGACGAGCCTTCCGTTCTCGACTACGGGCAGCCGCCGAACCTGGTGGCGGGCCATCAGCTCGAGCGCCTCATCGAGGTCGTGGGTGGGCTCTACGCTGATGAGGTCGCGAGAGTAGACGTCCCCGACTGAGGTGCTCTCAGGGACCGCACTCTCGGCGACCACTCTCGTCGTGATGTCCCGATCGGTGATCATCCCGACGAGCTGCTCGTCCTCGGTCACGGGGAGCGAGCCGATGTGTTCCGCTCGCATCAGTCGCGCCGCCTCGACCACCGACGCCGATGCGCCGATCGAGCGGGGATCCTCGGTCATCGCGT
>DAITAN010000290.1:0-3780 GCA_036824235.1 Gaiellaceae bacterium
GGCGCCGCGGTCGGGCAGGGCCACGCCGCCGCCGATGCCGTCGAGGAGGCGGTTGAGCGCGCGTTGCCGGGCGCCGACGTCGTCGTCCACGTCGAGCCCGCGGAGGCAGGGGTCGAGGTGACGGAGCGTGCGCTCGCCGCGGCGCTGCGCGTCCCGCGCGTGCGCGAGGTGCACAACGTCGCCGTCCTCGACGTCGGCGAGCACAGGGAGGTGTCCCTGCACCTGAAGCTGCCCGGCTCGCTTACGCTCGTCGAGGCCCACGACGTCGCGGAGCAGGTCGAGCGGGAGATCCTGGCCGACCTGCCCGAGGTCGACTCCGTGCAGACGCACCTCGAGCCGCTGTCCGAGCCGGCCGCCGTGGTGACGCCCGCGGACGGAGACCTCGAGATCCAGTCCGCCGACGTGCGGCGCATCGTGCGCGAGGCGACGGGCGCCGACCCGCGCGAGCTGCGCTTCGTCTCGACCGAGCGCGGGCTCGTCGCGTTCCTGACGCTGGCAATGGAGCCCGACCAGGCGCTCTCCGACGCTCACGCAAGCGCGAGCGAGATCGAGGAGCGCATCCGCCGCGAGCGCCCCGAGGTGGTCGACGTCATCGTCCACACCGAGCCCTAGAGGGGGCTCCGTCGGCGAGTCGCGGGAAGTGCGGGAGCGGGCTCCAAGCGCTCCTGACATGATGGATTTTGGTGCATCGGTTCATCATCACCATCGAAGGACCGGGCTGGACGGAGGTCGATGAGGTGGAGCTTCCGAAGCCTCCCGGCGAGGGCGACCCGATCGAGACGAAGGTCGGAACATGCGTCGTCACTCATGCCGAGCTACTCGCAGACTCCGATCACGGCACGATCGTCTGCCGTTTGCCCTAGCTGAGAATTGCGGCGAGACCGCCTCGCGCCCGTCGCTGAGGGCTCCTGCTCAGACGAGCGAGTGGCTCGGCTGCCAAGACCGTTCAACCGGAATCGTCGAGTGTCTCGTAGTGCTGGATCCAGGTGCTCTTGAGGAGGTGCTCTTCGTCTGCATCGATCACGGCCTCCTGCCAGCGTTCGCCGGCGAAGGCACGGATGGACTCGACGTCCTCCCAGACCGTGATGTACAGGTACTCGGTAGAGGACGGGTCACGCGGCCTGCCCACATGTTGAGCGACGATCCCGGATTGCTTCGACACAAGCGGCACGGCCGTCTCCTGAAGGAACGACTCGAACTCACTCTCCATACCGGGGTGGATCGTCGGCCTGAAGACGCGAATGATCACGGGCCTCCTCCCTCGCTCGGTGATGTGAGCCATCCTACGATTACCTCGCCCCGGCGGCATCGTTCCCGCCGCAACGGATGAGAAATGCGAAAGGGCGCGGTCTCCCGCGCCCTTTTTCGTGCTTGTTCCGAGGTCTGTCTAGCAGGCGCCGGACGTGATGTCCGCTGCCGGGCCGGACTTCTTATACGTGGCCTGGCCGACGACGCTCTGGACGCAGTACGAGGCGGTCGTCGCCCGAACGACTGTGACGTTCTTGATGCCGGCGTCGTACGAGGCCTGGAGCTTCGCGAGCGTGAGCCCGGAGTAGCCGGTGGCCGTGTGGTCGGCGTAGTACGCCTCGACGCCCGGGAGTGTCGAGCGCACGTTGGCCTGGGCCGCCGACCGCTCCGCGCGGGCGCGGAAGCTGAGGTACGACGGAATGGCGATAGCAAGCAGGATGCCGATGATGATGATCACGACAAGGAGCTCGATAAGGGTGAAGCCACCCTCCTTCTCCGAGACGGTGATCCGGTTCCTGAGCCTCTGAATCATGTGCGTAACCTTCCTTTCGATGCGTAAGCGTGCAGTGGCTCAAGGTCGTTATCGGCCGCAATGCGCAATGCGCACGTGAGTTCCCCAGATCGGGGGATCCAGCCGAGTCGCGAGCCCCACCTCGCCGGGGCGCGGACCGGGGTAGCCCCGTCGCGCCAGCGCTTGGGCCGCCTAACGCCAGCGGCGATGTGAGCCCAGGGCGTACTGCGCGTAGCCCCGCAGCGAGGCCGCTGACGTAAGCACCTGGTAGAGGAAGAGGTATCCGATGAACCCGCGCGTATCCCGCTTCGGCTGGATATCCAGGCGCTGGAACACGTGGTGTTCCTGCCAGTACCGCAGGAAGGCGAAGATGGCAAGCGTGATGGGCAGGAGGAGCATCGACCACCAGCCCACGATCAGCGGATAGCCGAGGACGAAGAGGATAACTCCCGGCACCCAGAAGAAGATGAAGCCGAAGTCGAGGAAGGGCACGAGGTAGTCGATGCCGGCAACCGTCCTCGCGAGAATGCGGGGCTGCTTGCGTGGCGGGTGTTTCCGTAGCACCTCGAACATGCCGCGTGCCCAGCGCGATCGCTGGCTCATGAGGCGACCTAGCTTTTCCGGCACCGACGTGAATCCCAGTGCGACCGGCTCGTACAGGATGAGCCCGCGTGAGCTCATCATTGACCAGGTGAGGACGATGTCCTCGCCGATCGCGTCCGGCCAGCCGCCCACCGTCCGCAGGTCTTCGGTGTCGTAGGCGGAGAAGGCACCCTGCGCGACCAGGGCGCTGTTGTAGGCCGCCTGCATCCGCTTCACACCGTTGATTCCGAGCCGGTAATCCCACTGCTGCATGCGGGTCACAAAGTTCGTCAACGGGTTGTCCGCGACGAGCGCCCCCGCGCAGGCAGAGACGTGCTGGTCCTGCGGTGTGGACGCAACGCGGGCGATCAGGTACGTAAGCGCCTCGCGCTGGAGGAACGTGTCAGCATCGACGGTGACAACGAGCGGCGTCGTAACCTCAGCGAGCGCCTTGTTCAGCGCCCGGTACTTCCCCGGCTCGGGCTCGAAGACGCGCCTGTAGTTCAAGCTGAGGCGTCTCGCAGCTTCCTCCGCTCGCTCGGAGGTACGGTCGGTCGAGTTGTTGTCGGCCAGCACGACCTCCACTGGGCCTTCGTACGTTTGATCGGCGATCCGCTCGAGCGTCGGAACGATCCCCTGCTCCTCGTTCCAGGCCGCGATCACGACGGTGACCGGCGGCCACTGGTGCTCGGGCCACGGCCCTGGCGGAGACACGAGCACGATCGGCCGGTAGGGGCTCACGAAGAGCGTGGCGATCATGAAGCCGATCACCGCCCCGGGGATATAGGCGAGGAAGATTGGGATCACCCACGCCAGCACCGGCCCGAGGGCGTCCTCGAGATCACCCCGCCACGGAGTCGAGACCCAGACGCTGAACGCGACCCACGCGACGGTGAGCGGGCCCGCGATCGCAAACCGCTCGGTCGGCCGAAGCCCTGAGGTAGGACGCCGTCGTCGCGTTCGACCACCCATGCGCCGGGTCGGAACCGGCGGACTGACCGGCGCCGGTCCGAAATCGCCGGCTACACCTTCGCGTTGCTCGTACCTCGGACGACGGCTCATCTCGAGTACGGGGAACCGGGCTCACTGGACGGCGAGCGTGGATCCGTCCTCGGCAAGGAGCGTACTGGAGGTCGAACGGAAGCGTCTCAAACGATCATCTATCCGTCCGCGTCGGACCTCATCGCAGGTCAGTGGAGGGTGGGTCGGTAGATGAGCTCTTGGATGTGGCCGTCGAGCGTCCGGCTTTCGATCAGCTCGAGGTCGAAGTCGGCCGCACCCTGGAAGATCGGGTCCAGCCCGGTCTGACCGGTGATGACAGGGAAAAGCGTCACCTGCACGCGGTCGACTAGGCCGGCGGCCATCAGCGCCCGGTTCAACGACAGGCTGCCGTGGGAGCGCAACGGCACCTCGGACTCCTCCTTGAGCCGGGCGACAAC
>DAITAN010000291.1:0-3775 GCA_036824235.1 Gaiellaceae bacterium
AGGGCGAGCCGCTCCGGCGTATGCGTTCTCGGGACCGCCACGCAGCGCATTCCGGCCGCTTTCGCGGCCGCGACGCCGGCCTCCGTGTCCTCGAAGACCGTGACCGCCGCCGGGTCGAGGCCGGCGTCGAGCTGGTCTAGGGCGAGGAGGTAGCCCGCCGGATCGGGCTTTCCCGCGCCGACGTCCTCGATCGTTACGACGACACGTGCCGCGGTCGCGAGCCCGGCCGCGGCAAGCGCCGGCACGACCTCGTCCCGGTGCGCGCCAGACACGACCGCGACGGGGACTGCCTCCGCCGCATACAGGAAGGCCTCGCGCGCCTCGGGCCCGATCGTCGAGCCGTCCCCGACCTGGGCTCGGTAGCGGGCGACCCGCTCGGCGAGCACCGACTCCACGGCGGGATGATCCGCGCCGAGCCACATGCGCACGATCTCTGGGTCGGAGAGCCCTGCGAGCTGCTCGTAGTAGACGCTCTCGGAGAGCGGTTTCCCCTGCTCGGCGAACAGGTCGCTGAGGATGGCGAAGAGGACAGGCTCGTCGTCGGAGAGCGTCCCGTTGAAGTCGAACATGAAGGCGCGTGCGGCCACGGCGACCGCCAGTCTAGGATCGCGCGGTGCAACCGGAGGACATTGCCGAGCGCATCTGGCCCGATCGCGAGCTCGTGCTCGAGCCGCTCGCCGGCGGTCTCACCAACCAGAACTTCAAGGTCGTGGTGGACGGCCACGCCTACGTCCTTCGGATCGGCGGCAAAGACTCGGAGCTCCTCGCGATCGATCGTTCTGTCGAGCACGGCGCCTCGCTCGTCGCCGCGGAGCTGGGCATCGGTCCCGAGGTCGTCAGCTTCGTCGAGCCCGAGGGTTATCTCGTCACGCGCTTCATCGAAGGGCGGCCGATCTTGCCAAAGGAGATGCGCGAGCCCGAGACCGTCACTCGCGCGGCCGCCGTCTTACGCCGCCTGCACGACGGGCCTCCGATTCCCGGTCGCTTCGACTCGTTTCGCGTCGTCGAGGACTACGCCGAGACTGCGGCTGCGCACGGCGTCGAGGTCCCCGAGGTCTTCGAGTGGGCGCACGGCGTGGCCCTTCGCATCGAGGAGGCCCGTGGTGGCCCGGTCCCGGTCGCCTGCCACAACGACTTCCAGAACCTGAACTTCCTCGACGACGACGGAGAGATCCGCATCGTCGACTGGGAGTACGCGGGCATGGGCGACCGCTTTTTCGACCTCGCCAACTTCTCCATCAACCACGAGTTCGACGACGACGCCAACGCCTTGCTCCTCGAGGCCTACTTCGGCGAGCTACGGGACGAGGACGCGCGGGCGCTCCGGCTGATGCGCTTCATGTCCGACTTCCGCGAGGCCATGTGGGGCGTCGTCCAGCAGGGCGTCTCCGACCTCGACGTCGACTACGTTGCCTGGGCCTCCCAGCATTTCGACCGGATGCTGCGAACGTCGGCCGAGCCCGCCTTTCAGGAGGCGTTGGACCACCAGTAGGACGAGCAGGAGGCCGACGGCGCCCGCGGCCACGAGGAGCCAGGGAACGCTGCGGGGATCTTCGCTTGAAGTCGCCGAGCTGTCGGGCTCAGGTGCGCCGGGCGGCGGGTCGGTGACCTTGTTCGTCCGTGTGTCGACGAAGGCGACCGGATCACGTCCTAGAGTGACCGCGATCGCGCCGCCGTCAGGCGACACGTCGAGCTTGAGGTCCTGGAAACGCTGGAACCCCATGAGCCCGTGCAGGTCGATGCAGCGGGCGCTCTTCTCAACCGTGTCGAGCGCGTGGATGAACGGATGCTCCCCTGCGCCGTCGTACAGCGTGTACGCGAACCGTCCGTCAGGGCTGTAGGACCGCGTCACCGGCATGCCGCGCATGACGTCGCCCACCTCGCGGGGGTCGATGATCGGGTCCGGCAGCAGCCGATGCGCCTTCAGGTCGTACAGCCGGACGAGGTAGCGGGAGGGGTCATCGGGCGAGAGGTACTCGACGAGGTACAGCGAGCGTCCGTTCGGCGACAGTGCGTCGAAGCTGAAGTCGCCCCGCAGGGTGAAGACGTCGCGAATCCGGAAGGTCTCGGTTCCCAGGACGGCAAAGGTCGTCGTCCGCCGTGGGAACGACTTGCGGGGCTGAATGAGAACCAATGTCCGCCCATCTTCCGAGAGGCCGGACGACGAGCCGTCATACGCGACGACCGGCACGGTGAAGACACCGGGAAGTAGCCGAGAACGGAGAAGCTGGCCACTGTCGACGTCAACGGCGGCCAGGACCGTTTTCCGGCCGGCGGGAGGGGTGACGTAGCGGACGCCGTTCGCGGGCGCCGTCGCGACGCCCGAGAGACTGGCATCGACACCTTCGACCGGAAGGCCATCCGCCCGAGCGGCTGCGGGAAGAAGAGCGACGAGGACGAAGAGCGTGGCTGAAAGCAGGCGGGCTCTCATGCCTCCGATACGGAGGCCGTCCCGCTTCAGGTCCCCGTAGGGTTACGCGGTGCGCGACAGGGCCCGAGCGGTCGTCATCGGTGGAGGCGTCGGCGGGGCCTCCGTCCTCTACTGGCTCGCGCGGCTGGGCTGGGAGGACGTCCTTCTCGTCGAGCGCGCCGACCTGACGAGCGGCTCGACCTTCCACTCCGCCGGGCTCGTAGGCCAGCTCCGGGGCTCGCTCAGCCTGACGCGGATGATGATGAACTCGGTCGACCTCTACCGGACGCTCGCCGACGAGGTCGGTCTCGAGACCGGCTGGCACGAGGTCGGCTCGCTGCGGCTCGGCTCCAGCGAGGAGCGCATGGAGGAGCTCGCGCGCCAGGCCGGGTGGGCGAAGACGTTCGGGCTTCCGCTCGAGCTGATCTCGGCCGACGAGGCCCAGAAGCTCTTCCCGCCCATGTCGACCGAGGGGGTCCTCGGCGCGGCCTATCTGCCCACGGACGGCTACATCGACCCGAGCCAGCTCACGTTCGCGCTCGCCGAAGGCGCGCGGAAGCGCGGCGCTGAGATCGCGACCAATACCCGGGTCACGGGCATCCGCGTCGAGCGCGGGCGGGTCGTCGGCGTCGACACCGACAAGGGGCCGGTCGAGGCCGACGTGGTCGTCAACGCCGGCGGCATGTTCGCCGGTGAGATCGGGCGGCTCGCGGGCGTGAACGTCCCCGTGATCCCGATGGCCCACGAGTACCTCGTGACCAAGCCGAGCGGCGTCCCCCTCGACGTGCCGACGATCCGCGACCCATCGTTGCTCGTCTACTTCCGTGGGGAGTCCGGTGGCCTGGTCATGGGCGGCTACGAGCGCAACCCGGCGCCGTGGGGCCTCGACGGCATCCCACCCGACTTCAACGGCCAGCTGCTCGCCGAGGACTGGGAGCGCTTCGAGGAGCTGATGACGAACGCGGTCGTCCGCGTCCCCGAGCTCGAGGACGCCGAGGTCGTGAAGCTCGTCAACGGCCCTGAGGCGTTCACGCCCGACGGCGAGTTCATCCTCGGCGAGTCGGATGTCCGCGGCTTCTGGGTCGCCGCCGGCTTCTGCGCTCACGGCCTGGCCGGGGCGGGCGGCATGGGTCGCCTCATGGCCGAGTGGATCGTCGAGGGCGTGCCGAGTCTGGACGTCTGGGAGATGGACTCCCGCCGCTTCGGGGCCGCCTACGCGAGCCAGGCCTACACGCTCGCCCGCACCGTCGAGGTCTACTCGACCTACTACGACGTGAAGTACCCGGGCCACGAGCGCGAGGCGGGCCGGCCGCTGCGGCTCTCGCCGACGTACGAGCGCCTGACCAAGCTCGGCGCGGCCTTCGG
>DAITAN010000292.1:0-3759 GCA_036824235.1 Gaiellaceae bacterium
CGCAACCGTCTCGATCTGCCGGACGCGCTCTCGCGTGATCCCGAGCTGCCGGCCGATCTCCTCGAGCGACGCCGGGTCGCGCTCGCCGTTCAGGCCGTAGCGGAGCTTGAGCACCTGGCGCTCGCGGTCGGGGAGCTCGTCGAGGGCGTCGTGAAGAGCCTCCTGAGCGAGGTTGACCGTCACCGCTTCGTCGACCTCGTTCTCCTCGCCGGCCACGAGCTCCTGGAAGGTCGTCCCGCTCTCCTCGGCGATCGGCTTGTCGAGGCTGGTGACGGCGCGCGCGGCTGCTCGAACCTCCACCAACTGGTCGACCGTGATCCGAGCCGCCTCCGCGACCTCCTCGTCGGTCGGCACGCGGCCGAGCTTGGGCGCGAGGTCGCGTTCTGCGCGTGACATGCGCTGCTCGCGCTCGACGATGTGAACCGGGACGCGAATCTCGCGCGACTTGTTCGCTACACCGCGCTGCACCGCCTGGCGGATCCACCACGTCGCGTACGTCGAGAACTTGAAGCCCTTGCGCCAGTCGAACTTCTCCACGGCGCGGATGAGCCCGATGATTCCCTCCTGGACGAGGTCGAGGAGCGAGAGCCCATGGCCCTGGTAGCGCTTCGCGATCGAGATGACCAAGCGGAGGTTCGAGTTGATCATCTGCTCCTTGGCCTCCAGGTCGCCGCGCTCGATGCGCTTGGCGAGCTCGACCTCCTGCTCCTTGGTCAGGAGCGGGTAGCGGCCAACCTCGTTCATGAAGAGCTGGAGCGCGTCCGTGGTGGCGGTCGCGAGGTCGCCGTTCACGTAGGTGGTCTTGGCCTCGCGGCCGCAGTCGTCGCGGAGGTCGATCCCGCGCCGCTCGATCTCCTCGTAGAGCGTCTCGATCTCGTCCTCGCCGAGGCCGAGCGAGTCCACGAGGCCGTCGACCTCGGAGTACTCGAGGCACTCGTTCTCCTCGCCACGGTCGAGCAGCGCTTGGAGCTCGCGGTCCATGACTTCTCTCTCACCTTACGCGAGATCATCTATCGAACATATGTTCTATACTGAGCCGGGACGTGGCTCGCGCGCAGTACCTGGAGGACACCTGCAAATCGGCTCTCAACCGCGTGCCGGACATGAGCCGCGTGCCCTTCCGCTGGACGGTGAACCCCTATCGGGGTTGCATGCACAGCTGCCACTACTGCTTCGCGCGCGCCTTCCACACGTACCTCGACATGGACATCGGCGACGACTTCTCCTCCAAGATCGTCGTGAAGACGAACGTCGCCGAGGTGCTCCGCCGCGAGCTGGCCGCGCCGCGCTGGGAGGGCGAGATGGTCGCGATGGGCACGGCCACTGACCCGTACCAGCAGTGCGAGGCGCGCTACCGGCTGACCCGGAGCATCGTCGAGGCGCTCGCGGACTTCCGCAACCCGCTGTCGATCCTGACGAAGTCGACCCTGATCGCGCGCGACCTCGACGTCTTCAAGCGCCTCAACGAGGTCGCCGCGCTCTCGGTCTGCATGAGCGTGGGCACGCTCGACGAGGACGTGCGCCGCGTCGTCGAGCCCGGCACCCCGCCCGGCCGCAAGCGCCTCGAGATCCTCCGGCGCTTCTCGGAGGCCGGCATCCGCACCGGGGTCCTAGTGGCGCCCGTCCTCCCCGGACTCACCGACGACGAGGAGCACCTGGACGAGGTGCTCGCAGCCTGCGCCGAGGCCGGCGTCGCGTGGGCCTCGGTCATCGTCCTTCACGTCCGCTCGACCATCCGCGACCACTTCATGCCGTGGATGAAGGAGGCCTACCCGTGGCTCTACCCCAGGTACGTCGAGCTGTACGGGAACCGCTCCTACGCGCCCAAGTCCTATACCGAGCAGGTCGGCGAGCGCTTCGTGCGCCTCCGCCTGCGCCACGGCATCTCGGCGTCCGGCGGGTCTCGCGCGGTTCCCGCAAGCCGCGAGCAGCAGCTGGCGCTGGCCGTCTAGCGGCACAGCCCAGTCCCGCCAGTAGGATCGAGGCATGGCCGCGCCCGTCCGCATCGGCACGTGCTCCTGGGCGGACGACGCGCTGACCAAGCACTGGTATCCGAAGGGCGTCTCGTCCGCGGAGGAGCGGCTGCGCTACTACGCGGAGCAGTTCACGACCGTCGAGGTGGACTCGACCTACTACCGGCTGCCCGACGAGACCATGGTCGGGAACTGGGCCGAGCGGACCCCCGACGACTTCGTCATGCACGTGAAGGCCTTCGGCGTGATGACCCGCCATCCGGTGAAGCTCGAGCAGCTGCCGCCGGATCTCCGAGACGCCGCGGAAGTCGACGAACGCGGCCGCGTAAACCGGCCATCGCGCGAGCTGCGCGGGGAGGTCTTCGAGCGCTTCCACCGCGCGCTCGATCCGCTTCGCTCCGCCGGCAAGCTCGGCGGCATCCTCCTCCAGTTCCCCTCGTACATCGTGGCCAAGGACCTCTCGCGCGACTACCTGGCGTGGGCCGTCGAGCAGCTCCGCGGCGACCGGCCGCTCGTCGAGTTCCGCCACCGCAGCTGGCTCGACGAGGAGAACCGCGACGCCACGCTCTCGTTCCTGGAGGAGCTCGACGCCACCCACGTGGTCGTCGACGCGCCCAAGACGGAGGCCAAGAACCTGGTTCCAACCGTCATCGCAGCGACCGCCTCGCTAGCGTATGTGCGCATGCACGGGCGGAACGCAGGAACGTGGAACGCCCGCGGTGGGAGCGCGAGCGACAGGTTCGACTACCTCTACTCCGACGAGGAGCTGAAGGAGTGGGTCGAGCCGCTGCGCGAGCTCTCCGACAGCTCCGACGAG
The DNA here is from genome assembly GCA_036824235.1 of Gaiellaceae bacterium. Classification (GTDB taxonomy): domain Bacteria; phylum Actinomycetota; class Thermoleophilia; order Gaiellales; family Gaiellaceae; genus JAIBJN01. Next base: position 2,791 of record DAITAN010000292.1, read on the forward strand.
GTCTACGTTCTGTTCAACAACAACCGCTGGAGCAAGGCGCCCGGGGGCGAGCTCTATGCCCAGGCACCGGCTAATTCGTCCGCATTGCGGGAAATACTGGCAAGTTCGGGGGTTCCAACCGGATAGGCCGAGCGCTACCGTTCAAGTTGCAGGGGAGAACAACCGATGGGGATTAGGTGGGGAGCCGTCTAGGCACACATGCTCTTTGGACCGTTGCGCTCAGCGCGGTCATCACGCTGCTCGCGCTGGCGCCTGTGATCCTGCCCGGCGACCGGCCGCTGGACATGCTCCCCGCACCCCTCCAGGGCACCGGCGAGATCGGCGAAGTCGTTGCCAACCCTCTCGCACCGCCGAAGTCCCCGCAGCAAGAGCAGGCTGAGCCGGAGCAGACCGCGGCGCCGTCCCCACCGGCGTCCGAACCAACTGCATCCGGCGTGCTCGGTGACACGGCCTCTTCATCGGATCCCCCGACCGCCGAGCCGGCCCCCACCCGGCCCGGCGGCGGTGGGTCCACCCCGTCGAGGCCGAATCGTCCCCCTGAGCCCGAGCCTGTTCCGCCGGCTGTTCCTCCGCCCCCCAACGGGCCGGAGCCCCAGGAGCCGCCTACGCACAATCCGCCCAAGCCTCCCCACGGCGACAAGCCGGGGAAGGACCGCGACGAGCGGCGGGAAGAGCGGGAAAAGCGCCGCGAGGAACGGTGGGCCGACCGCGACGAGCGGCGAGCCGAGAAGGAGAAGCGCCGCGAGGAGCGCAAGGCCGACCGTGACGAGCGCCGTGACGACAAGCGCGCGGACAAGCGGAAGCGCCGCGAGGACAGAAGCGACCGCGGAGACCGCGGTGGCCGGCACGACCGCGGAGACCGCCGCGACGAGCGCAGAAGCGACCGCGACGACCGCGGTGACCGCCACGACCGCGGCGATCAGGGCGAGCGGCGTGACCGGGACGACGGCGGCGACCGGCACGGCAAGA
>DAITAN010000293.1:0-3737 GCA_036824235.1 Gaiellaceae bacterium
GTTCCCTCGCTCGCGGGCCGCAGGAGGACGCGCGCGGCGTCCGAGCGGCCGAGCACCTCGTGCGTGATCGTCTGGCCGTGCTTCGGCACCTGGAAGAGGTTCTTCTTGGCGTCGTCGACGGCCTTGGAGATCGCGAGCGGAACCTCGCGCGCCTTGCCGTAGCCGACGCCGACACGATCGACCTCGTCCCCGATCACGACGAGCGCCGTGAACGAGAAGCGCCGGCCGCCCTTCACGACCTTGGCCACGCGGTTGATCTCGACGACCCTCTCCTTGAGCTCGCGACCGTCGTTGTCGCGGTCGCGTACCTGCTGCCTGCCGTAAGCCATCTAGAAGCTCAGTCCTCCCTCGCGTGCTCCGTCGGCGAGCGCCTTGACGCGCCCGTGGTACAGGTAGCCACCGCGGTCGAAGACGACGGACTCGATGCCCGCCTTCTTCGCGGCGTCGGCGAGCTTCTTGCCGACCTGGGCCGCCTGCTCGCTCTTCGATCCCTTGAAGCTCTTCGCCAGCGCGGTGTGGCTCGCGTACGCCAGCGTCTTGCCGTCGAGGTCGTCGATGAGCTGCGCCTCGATGCCGCGGTTCGAACGGAACACGGCCAGGCGCGGACGCTCGGCCGTGCCGACGATCTTGCGGCGGACGCGCCGGTGACGGCGCTCGCGTGCCTGTCTCACGGTCAGCGTCGGCATCAGGCTCTCTTTCCGACCTTGCGGCGGACGTACTCGCCGACGTAGCGGATGCCCTTGCCCTTGTAGGGCTCGGGCGGGCGCACGGCGCGGATCTCGGCCGCGACCTGGCCGACGCGCTGCTTGTCGATGCCCTTGACGATCACCTGGGTCGGCGTCGGCACTTCGAAGGAGATGCCGTCGGGAGCCTTCATCACGACCGGGTGCGAGTAGCCGACGTTCAGCTCGAGGTCGGTGCCCCGCATGGATGCGCGGTAGCCGACGCCCTGGATCTCGAGAGCCTTCTCGAAGCCCTTCGTGACACCCTCGACCATGTTCGCGACGAGCGAGCGCGTCAGCCCGTGGAGCGCGCGGTCCTCGCCGCGCTCGGTCGGGCGGGTGACCACGATCTCGCCGTCGTTCTGCTCGATCATGATGCGCTGCGGCACCTGCTGGGCGAGCTCGCCGAGCGGGCCGTTGACCATCACGCGCCCAGGGGAGAGCGAGACGGAGACTCCGGCCGGAAGTTCGATGGGCTTCTTACCGATTCGGGACACAGGCGATTACCAGATGAAGCACACCACTTCGCCGCCGACGCCGAGCTCCTGCGCCGTGCGGCTCGTGACGAGCCCGTTGGACGTGGACATGATCGCCGTGCCCATCCCGCCCAGGACGCGCGGAAGGCGGTCCTTGCGGGCATAGACGCGGCGTCCGGGCTTGGAGATGCGGCGCAGGTCAGTGATGACGCGCTCGCGGCTCCGCCCGTACTTGAGCTCGACGACCAGGGTATCGAAGGACTCGCCGTGCTCGACGCGGTAGTCCTTGATGTATCCCTCGTCCTTGAGGACGCGCGCGATCTCGGTCTTCATCCGGGACGAAGGCATGGTCGTCGTCTCGTGGAGCGCTCGGTTCGCGTTCCGGATTCGGGTGAGCATGTCGGAGACGGGATCGGTCAGCATCGTTCCACCCCCTACCAGCTCGACTTGGTCATGCCGGGGATGAAGCCCTCGTGCGCGAGCTCGCGCAGGCAGATCCGGCAGAGGCCGAACTTCTTGTAGACAGCGCGAGGGCGCCCGCACCGGTTGCACCGGGTGTAGGCCCGCGTCCTGTACTTCTGCGGGCGGGCGGCCTTCGCGATCAAGCTCTTCTTCGCCATGCTCCTCCTACTAGTCCTCGTTGCGGAACGGGAGGCCAAGCCCGCGCAGAAGCGCGAGCCCTTCCTCATCCGTCTTGGCGGAGGTCGTGATGACGACGTCGAGGCCGCGGACCTCCTGGATGTCGTCGTAGTTGATCTCCGGGAAGATGATCTGCTCGCGGATCCCGATCGAGTAGTTCCCACGCCCGTCGAAGCTCGCCGGCGAGAGGCCGCGGAAGTCGCGTATGCGTGGGAGCGCGATCGACACGAGGCGGTCGAGGAACTCGTACATGCGGACGCCGCGCAGCGTCGCCTTGGTCCCGATGGGCATTCCCTCACGGATCTTGAAGCCGGCGATCGACTTCTTGGCCTTCGTGATCTGCGCGCGCTGGCCCGTGATCGTGGTCAACTCCTCGACGGCGGTGTCGAGAGCCTTGGCGTTGGTCTTGGCCTCGCCGACGCCCATGTTCACGGTGATCTTCTCGATGCGCGGGACCTGCATGACCGAGCTGAACTCGAGCTGGTCCTTGAGCGCGGCGCGGAGCTCCTGCTCGTAGCGCGTCTTGAGACGCGGGACGTAGGTGGTCTCCTGCTTCGTCTTGGTAGCCATCAGCGGTCGAGCACCTCCCCGCAGTCGGCGCGCTTGCAGACGCGCACCTTGACGCGCCCGTCCTTGGACTCGCGGTACTCGTAGCCGACGCGCGTCGCGCGGTTGCACGTCGGGCAGACGACCATGACGTTCGAGACCTCGATCGCCGCCGAGACGTCGAAGACGCCGCCGGGCTGGATCTGTGTCTGGCCCATCCGACTCGAGTCCTTCATCGGACGCGGCTTGCGGTGACGCTTGACGATATTCAGGTTCTCGACGATCACGCGGCGCCTCTTCGGGTCCGCTTCGATGATGCGACCCTGCTTGCCGCGGTCCTTGCCCGTGAGGACCTGGACGACGTCGCCTTTGCGAATTTTCATGGGCTGCGCCACGTCACAACACCTCCGGCGCGAGTGAGACGATCTTCATGAAGTTCTTCTCGCGCAGCTCGCGGGCGACGGGCCCGAAGATGCGCGTGCCGCGCGGGTTGTTCTGCGCGTCGATGATCACGGCCGCGTTCTCGTCGAACGCGATCGAGGTGCCGTCGTCGCGGCCGAACGGCTTCTTCGTGCGCACGACGACCGCCTTCACGACCTCGCCCTTCTTGATCGTGCCCTGGGGGGTCGCGGTCTTGACCGTCCCGACGATGATGTCGCCCACACGCGCGTAGCGGCGATGGGAGCCGCCGAGCACGCGGATGCACAGGAGCGTGCGGGCTCCGGTGTTGTCTGCGACGCGGAGTCGGGATTCCTGCTGGATCATTTACTTGGCTTCCTCCAGGACTTCGGCGAGGCGCCAGGACTTCGTCTTGGAGATGGGGCGCGACTCGATCAGGCGCACGACGTCCCCGAGCTTGGCCACGTTGGCCTCGTCGTGGGCGTGGAGCTTGGTCGAGCGCCTGACGATCTTCTTGTAGACGGGGTGCGGCTTCACCATGTCGACGCGGACGACGATCGTCTTGTCCATCGCCGCCGAGACGACGATGCCGCGCCGCTCCTTGCGCGTCCCGCGAGCCTGCTCGGGCTTCGGCAGGCGCACGATCGGCTTGCGCTGGGCCGGCTTCTCGCGCGCGGGCTTCGAGCGCTTGCGGCGCTCGGAGCGCGAAACGCGCTTTCGCTTCTTCTTGGGCTCGGCGACAGGGGCGGGCGGAGCCGCGGCTGCGGGCTCGGCTGCAGGCGCCTCCTCGGCGGCCGGCTCGGCCTCGGCCTCGGCCTCGGCTGCAGGCTCCTCGGAAGCAGGCTCCTCTGCGGGCGCCTCCTCGGCGGCTGCCTCGGGCTCAGGCTCCGGCTCGGCTTCCGCGGCCGGCTCCTCGGGAGCGGGCTCCTCGGCCTCGGCAGCAGGCTCCTCCTCG
>DAITAN010000294.1:0-3710 GCA_036824235.1 Gaiellaceae bacterium
CTCGATAGAACGCTGGGAGGGGAGTACGCCTCCCCTCGTGGAACCGACAGAGCCCATCGTCGGTCTCGAGCTCGCGCAAGATCCGGCGGTATTCGCGCAACTCCGCGCGCACCGAGAATGTGCGCGCAATATCGATCAGACAGCCGGTCGGCGTATTTCTCATCCTGAGGCGCCGGCGCAGCATTGCTCCAGACGCGCAGTATTCGAACATCTCGATCAGCCGGCGATAGTAGCACTTGGGATCGTAGTTCTTAATCGTCGTCACAGTATAGGGCGCGTAGTAGAACGCGAACGGCATCTCTTCAAGGATGCGGCCGGCTTGGTGCTGCTCCTCGAACAGAGGCGTGCCGCCGAAGGGCATCGGGATGTTGAGCGTCGGCCACACGAATGGCGTCTTTTCCATGAAGCGTTTTGTGAGCTCGACGGGCGCATCGCCGCCGTCGGGCCGGCCGCCGAACTCGAAGGCGAGCGCCGCCGCTTTGACGACGCGATCATCGTGCCGGCGTTCGTCAACGCGCACTCCCATCTCGAGTACGCGGTCTACGCGGGCTTCGGCGACACGCTGTCGTTCGCGCCGTGGATCGCCCTGCACATCCAGCGGAAGGCCCGGCTCCTGGACGGCGATTCAGTCGCGATCGCGCGCCTCGGCGCCGCCGAGTGCCTCCGCTCGGGGATCGGGACGCTCGCGGACGCCAGCTTCACGGGCGCGGCCGCGCCCGCGTGCGACGAGCTCGGGCTGCGCGCGCTCGTGGCGCTCGAGGTTTTCGGCGACGACCCCGACGCGGCGCTCGAGCGCTTCGCAGACCTGCGGGAGGGAGTCGCCGGATCCCTTTCCGACCGAGTCAGGCTCGGGGTCTCGCCGCACGCGCCGTACAGCGTCACCGCGGACGTGTACGCGGCCTGCGCCGGGCTCGGACTCCCCGTCGTCACGCATTTCGCCGAGAGCGAGGCCGAGCAGGAATGGCTCCTGCACGGCACCGGCCTGATGGCGGACGCGCCGGGCGTGCCGGTCGCGCCCGCCGGCGAGACGGGCATCCGCCTCCTGGCGGGACGAGGACTGCTCGGCCCCGACGTCCTGGCCGCGCACTGCGTCCACGTGGAGGCAGACGAGATCGCCCTGCTGGCCGAGCACGACGTCGCAGTCGCACACTGCCCGCGCTCGAACGCCATCCTCGGGTGCGGAGCCGCGCCGGTCGCCGAGATGCGCGCCTCAGGCATCCGGGTCGGCCTGGGAACCGACAGCCCCGCCTCGACACCGTCCTTCGACCTCTTCGAGGAGATGCGGACTGCCGTCTACACGGCCCGCGTCCGCGAACGCCGGGCCGACGCCCTCACCGCGAACGCGGCGCTCGAACTCGCTACTCTTGGCTCAGCGCGCGCGCTCGGGCTCGACGCCGAGACGGGTTCGCTCGCCCCCGGAAAGCGTGCCGACCTGGCGGTCGTCTCGCTCGCCGGGTCGCCGTTCCTCCCCTGGGAGGAGCCAACCACCGCCGTGGTCTTCGGCGGCTCGCCAGACCGGGTGCGCCTCACCCTCGTCGACGGCGAGGTTCGATACGAGGAAGGAGGATTCGAATGGCACGATCTTCGACGCAACGCAAGCGCCGCACGCGCCCGCCTGCTCAGCGAAGTGCCGCAAGCGCCGAAGATCTGATGTTCTTTCCGAAGCTTCGGCGTCGGGCGAAATGGGTCTTCCTCTTCCTCGCCATCGCCTTCGCCGGGAGCTTCGTCTTCTTCGGGGTCGGCGCCGGCGGCTCGGGCATCGGCGACTACCTGTCCGACCTCCTCAACCGTCCCGTGGCGAGCGACACACCTTCCCTCGACGACGCACGGCAGGCGGTACAGGAGAAGCCGAACAATGCGGAGGCGCGCCTCGAGCTCGCAAGGGCCGCGCAGCTCGAAGGCGAGTTCGACGAGGCGATCGCCGCCCTCGAGCGCTACCGCACCATGCGCCCCGAGGATGCCGACGCCCTGCGGACGCTTGCCTCGCTCTACGGCCAGAAGATCAGCGAGGCGCAAGACCGCTCCGACATCGCGTCGAACGAAGCCGCGGAGGCGTCGCTTCCCAAGACCTTCGCGCCCGAGGACAGCCCCTTCCTCCAGGAGATCCTCGGCAACGAGATCACGGACTCGGTGAGCGCGCAGGCTGAAGCGCGGGCGAACGCCGCGAACGCCGAGGTGCAGAGCAACGCAATCCTGCAGCAGAACGTCCTCGCAGAACTGACCGAGCTGGTCGACGACGAGCCCCTTCTTCTCCTCCAGTACGCACAGGCCGCCGAGACGGCGCAGGACTACCCGACCGCCATCACGGCGTACGAGGACTTCCTCAAGGCAGCCCCCAACAACCCGAACGCCGAGCTGATCGAGCAGCGCGTGGAGAGCCTCAAGGTCTTCGCTGGGCTCGACCAGGGCGGGACGGGCGACGACGCCGCGGGAGGCACCGGCAACAGCGGCTCGGACGGCGAGTAGAGCGGCTAAGGTACGCACCCGCGACTCACGAGAAGGGGACACATGAACTTCGACATCAAGACGGAGCAGGCTGGGGGCGACGTCTACGTGATCGCCTTGACGGGCGAGATCGACCTCTACACGGCGCCCGAGTTCAAGCAGCAGCTCCTCGATGTGATCGGCAAGGGCGGCAAGCAGGTCGTCGTCGACCTGACGGACACCACGTTCATCGACTCGACGACCCTCGGCGTGCTCGTCGGCGGCGTCAAACGGCTGCGGCCGAACGGGGGACAGCTCTCGATCGTCTGCAGCGATCGCAACATCACCAAGATCTTCGAGATCACGGGGCTCAACAGGGTCTTCCCCATTCACGAGACCCGCGCGGAGGCGCTCGAGAGCGTCGGGGCCGCCGGAGCGCCGCGTCCGTAGACCGTGGCGCGCCGGCTCGCCGTTCTTCTGATCGCGCTCGCCGCCCTCGGCTTCGCGGGCTGCGGGGGCGACGACGAGGTCACGGGCATGGATGGGGCCAACACGGGGAGCGGCAAGGAGCTCTTCGTGCAGAACTGCGCGTCGTGCCACACGCTGGCCGATGCAGGCACGGTCGCCAACGTCGGGCCCAACCTCGACACCGCCCTCGGCTGGTCGTGTAAGCAGGGCTTCGCCGAGGACACGCTCTTCTCGGTCGTCCTCGGGCAGATCGACCTCGCAGCGCCGCCGATGCCCGCCGACATCGTCACGGGCCAGGACGCTGTCGATGTGGCGGCCTACGTCGCCAGCGTCGCGGGCAAGGATCTCGACGGCTGCGACCCCAGCGGCGACAGCGGCACGACCACGACGGGGACGACGACCGGCGAGACCTCGGGCTAGGCGCCCTCCCGCTCGGCCTCGAGATCGACGACGACGTGCGTGATGGGCACGTCGTAGCGCTCCTGCGCCCGCGCGATGATCTTCTTCTCGAGCCAGTTCGAGCGACCGGGCGGGTGGGTCGAGATCACGATCTCGTCGGCGCCGAAGGTCCGCAGCGCGTCGTCCATCGCCTGGATGGGATCGGCGTCGCCGACCTCGCCGCGTGCCTCCACCCCGGCGGCCGAGAGCGCACCGAGGGACTCGTCGAGACGGTCGTGGGCGAGCGCCCGCGCCCCGTCCTCGTCCGAGGCCCAGTGGCGCACCGGCGAGTTTAGGGCGGGACAGACGACGAGCACGTCGGCATCGCCCTCGGCCCGGCGCACGACCTCGCCACGGAGGGCGCGGCCGGCCACGGTCTC
>DAITAN010000295.1:0-3705 GCA_036824235.1 Gaiellaceae bacterium
GTCCGGCTGGGAGCGCGCGAACTGGTTCGAGCCGAACGCCGAGCGCGGCGACGAGTCGCTGCGCCCCCGCGGCTGGGCGGGGCGCCTGTGGTCGCCCGCGATCGGCGCGGAGCACCGCGCATGCCGTGAGGCCGCCGCGCTCTTCGACGAGACGTCGTTCGCCAAGCTGGACGTCGTGGGCAGGGGCGCCGCCGACTTCCTCGAGCGGCTCTGCGACAACCGCGTTGCGCGCGACGTCGGCACGGTTACGTATACGCAGATGCTCAACGAGCGGGGCGGGATCGAGTGCGACTTCACGGTCACGCGGCTGGCGGAGGACCGCTTCCGCATCGTCACCGGCACCGCGTTCGGCCAGCACGACGCCGCCTGGATCCGCTCCCACGCGCCCGACGACGGCTCCGTGCTCGTCGAGGACGTCACCGCGCGCTTCGCCTGCCTCGGGCTCTGGGGCCCGGCGGCGCGCGACCTTCTCCAGCCGGTCGCGGAGTCCGACCTGGGCAACGAGGCTTTCCCGTATATGCGCGCGCGGCAGATCAGCGTGGGGCACGTACCCTGCCTCGCCGTCCGCGTGACGTACGTCGGCGAGCTCGGCTGGGAGCTCTACTGCCCCACGGAGTTCGGCCGGCGCCTGTGGGACACGATCTGGGACGCGGGGGCCGAGCACGGCCTGGTGGCCGGCGGCTACAAGGCGATCGACTCCCTGCGGCTGGAGAAGGGCTACCGCGTCTGGGGCGCCGACATCACGCCGGACGAGACTCCCTTCGAGGCGGGGCTGGGGTTCGCCGTCAAGCTCGACAAGGGCGACTTCATCGGCCGCGACGCGGTCGTCGCCGCGCAGGAGGAAGCGCCGGAGCGGAGCCTTGCCTGCCTCATCCTCGACGATCCGCGCTCGGTCGCGCTCGGCTCGGAGCCGGTGCGGATGGGCGACGAGATCCTTGGTCGCGTGACGAGCGGCGGCTACGGCTACACCGTCGAGCGCTCGATCGCCTACGCCTACGTGCCCGCGGGCTCGGCCGAGGCCGGACGAGAAGTCGAGGTGGAGATCTTCGGCGAGTGGGTGCCGGGCCGGATCGCGGAGGAGCCGCTCTGGGACCCGGCCGGCGAGAGGATCCGCGCCTAGTGAACGCCGAGCTCCTCGACCTCGCTCCGGGCCTCTGGATCTGGCGCCTCCCGCATCCGGACTGGTCGCCGGATGCCGACTGGGAGCCGCCGGTCACCTCGACGTGCGTCCAGTCGGGCGGCGAGGTGGTGCTGATCGACCCGCTGGCGCCGCCCGACGACTCCCGGGAGATCTGGGAGCGCCTCGCCGCCGATCCGCCGACGGTCGTCGTGATCCTCAAGCCCGACCACGTCCGTGACGTCGACCTCTTCGTCGAGCGCTACGGCGCTCGTGCCTACGGGCCGAACCTCTTCTGGCGGAACGACATCCCGGAGACGGACCTGGAGGGGATCGAGCCGGGCGACGAGCTCCCGGGGGGCGTGGTTGCGCTCTACGACGGACGTGGTCGCAACGAGACGCCGGTCTGGCTGCCCGAGCAGCGCACGCTCGTCTTCGCCGACGCCCTCACCGCGCGGGACGGCGAGCTAAGGGTCTGGGCGACGCCGTGGCACGAGAAGCGCACGCTGCCGGCGCTCGGCGAGCTGCTCGACCTGCCGTTCGAGCGCGTGATCGTCTCCCACGGCGACCCGGTGCACGACCGCGCGGCGTTCGAGCGGGCGCTCGAGCTCCCCGCCTGGGACGGCTAGTCCCCCTCCAGCTCCTGGGCGAGAATCCCGGCGGCGTAGGCCCGCCAGGCCACGTCCGGCGCGTCGACGAGCGCGTGGAGCGCCTCGCTGACGTGGGCAAGTCCCTCAGCCTGAATCCGGAGCTGCTTGACGCCCTCTTCGAGCGCGATCTGACGGTCGACAGTGCGCAGGTCGTCGGCGATCGAGGTCACCGCTCGCCCGTGCAGGTCGAGGCCGCGGCTGGGATCGCCGCCGGTGCTGAGGAGCAGGAGCGCCCGCCGGGCCGCACCGCGCGCCTCGTCCGCGTCCAGGTGGACGTCCCGGCCGCCCACGGTGGCGAGCACGACCAGGCCCGTTGCGAGCGTGTCGGTCCCTTCGTCCCCGGCCAGGGCGCGCTCGAGCTCGAGCAACCAGGTCGCCGGGCTCACCGCGCGAGCTCGGTCCCCGCGCCCTCCGCTAGCGCGCGTTCGAGGACGACGTTCGCGAAGGCGGCGTCGAGCGCGCCGATGCCGAGGTTGCAGCACAGCGCGCGGTCGGGCGAGCCGTCGCGGCCAAGGCCCTCGCCGACGCTCCCCTCCGGCTTCGGCCACCCGTCGAAGTGCCCTACCTCGCGGTAGTACTCGAACTGGCCGACGTCGTCCGCGAGGAAGATCTCCGCCGCTGAGACAGTCTCGGGCCGGAAGTAGAAGTCGAAGTCGATCGGCAGCGCAAGCCAGCGCTCGCCCAGGTGGTCGGGCCGAATCGACGGCTCCGGGTTCTCGATGATGGGCCCGGCGGTGACGACGACGTCGGCGCCTGCGAGCGCCTCCTCCCAGCCGGAGGCACCCTCGGCGAGCTCGCCCAGGCGCTCGATCCGCTCGGGGTGCGGGTCCCAGGCGCGGATCTCGACGTCGGGGTTCATCGCGTGCAAGAGCGCCGCGTGGAAACGCCCCTGCTCGCCACAGCCGAGAATGGCCGCCCGCCGCCAGCCCTCGGGCGCAAAGCGGCGCACGCACACGCCGCTAGCCGCCGCCGTTCGCGCCGCGGTGATCTCGCCCCCGTCCATGATCGCCAGCGGCAGGCCCGTCTCGGCGTCGTTCAGGATGACGAGGCCCGTGATGTAGGGCAGCCCGCGCGCCTTGTTCGCCGGATAGCCGCCGACCCACTTGAGTGCGACGACGTCCTCGTCCCGCAGGTACGCGGGCATGGCGTGGAGGAACGAGTCCTTGCGCGGGTGCACGCCGGGCTTGGGCGGCAGCTCCACGCGTCCCGCGGCGAGCGAGCGGTACGTGTGCTCGACCAGGTCGAGCTGCTCGGTGACATCGGGAAGGAGGGCTGCCACATCTGCGCGGCTCAGGTAGAGCAGGCCGCTCAACGGATGGACACCGGCTCGACCACGACCTTGACGCGCGACTCGCCAGGCCTGTGCCCCTGGTACTCGTCGTTCCCGGTGTACTTCTTTGAGAGGCGGTCGATCTGCCGGTCGGCCTCCTCGCCCTCGATCATCTCGGCAACGCGGCCGCGAACGACCACGCGCGCGTAGTCGTCGTCCCGGTCGACGACAGTGAGGGCGATCCGCGGGTCGCGGCGCATGTTGCGCCACTTCACGCGACCCGTCGCCGTGTTGAAGGTGATCGTGTCGCCATCCCGCTCGATCCAGACGGGCGTCAGCTGCGGCGACCCGTCGGCCATGACAGTGGCGACGAACGCCAGGTTGGGCTTGTCGATGATGGCCTTGGCCTTGTCGTCTAGCGCTGCCATTTGCGGCTCCTCGCGGTTGGTGAGTGTACGCAGCGGTGTCCCGACCAATACGGTACGCGCGTGCCGCTCCTCTCCGGCACCCGAGTCCTCGCGTTCGAGAACGGCCTCGCCGGGCCGCTCGCTTCGCGGCTTCTCGCCGACCTCGGCGCCGACGTCATCAAGATCGAGCGCCCCGGCACCGGCGACGTCACGCGCGGCTGGGACACGGTCGCGGCCGGGCTCTCGAGCGGCTTCGTCTGG
>DAITAN010000296.1:0-3704 GCA_036824235.1 Gaiellaceae bacterium
GAGAAGGGCGTGATCGTCGAGGAGATGAACATGTACTACGACACGCCCCGCGACTACGTCGACGGCGTGTACGACGAGCTCCTCTACGGCGACCAGCCGCTCGGCTGGGACATCATCGGCACGAAGGACACCGTGCGTGCGGCCACGCGCGAGACGTTCCTCGGCTACCTCGACCGCTGGTATCGCGGGCCCCGCATCGTCGCGGGCGTCTCGGGCGCGGTCGGCGGCGATGCCGTCGAGCGCGTCGCCGCGCTCCTCGGCGACGTCCCGAACGGTGCGACCGGCGCCCCCGAGCCCGTCACCTGGGAGCAGGGCTCGCCGCAGGTCAAGATCCATACGAAGACGTCCGACCAGGCGCACGTGCGCATGGGCGTCCACAGCTATCCGATCGGCCATCCCGACCGGTACGCGCTCATGCTCCTCGCCACGGCGCTCGGCGGCGGCATGTCCTCGCGGCTCTTCACCGAGGTCCGCGAGCGGCGCGGCCTCGCGTATTACATCTACGGGTACAACCAGGCGTACACCGACGCCGGGACACTCTTCGCGCAGGGCGGCGTCGACATCAACCGGATCGACGACGCAGTCACGACGATCGTCGGCGAGTTCGCCCGCATCGCCGCCGAGCCGGTCGAGAGCGACGAGCTGGAGAAGGCGCGCAGCTTCGCCAAGGGCCGCCTCGTGCTCTCGCTGGAGGACCCGAAGGGGATGATTTCCTTCGCGCTGCGCGACGAGGTGCTCGAAGGGCAGCTCCGCGAGCCCGACGAGGTGATCGCCGCGCTCGACAAGGTCACCGTCGAGGACCTGCAGCGGGTCGCCCAGGACATCATCCGCCAGGACCGGCTCAACCTCGCCCTGATCGGCCCGTTCGACGACCCCGACCGGTTCCTGAAGCTCCTGGAGCTGGAAGTGGCCGCGTGACGGGCGCCTAGGGCGCCAGGTCGTACGGGAAGTCCGTGAGGACCTCGCAGCCGTCGTCCGTGACGAGCGCGAGGTCCTCGAGGCGGCAGCCGCCGAAGCCTTTCCGGTAGAGACCGGGCTCGACCGCGAGCACGTCGCCGGCGACGATGTCCTCGCCGACCCTGCCGAGGGACGGGAGCTCGTGCACCTCGAGCCCGACGCCGTGGCCGAGGCTGTGGAAGAAGCCCTCCTCGAGCACCTCGCCGGGCGTCTTCGAGAGCTGCGTCTCGTAGCCGTGCTCCTCGAAGAGCTCACAGACGACCCGATGCGCCTCCGAGCCCGGGATTCCGGGCCGGATGGTCGCGTACGCGAGATCGAGCGCCTCGCGCACGAGTGCGTGGTAGCGGACGAGCTCCTCGGGAGGCTCGCCAAGGCAGAAGGTACGGGTCATGTCCGAGTAGCACCCTGACGCGGGGTCGCGCGGGAAGAGGTCGACGACGATCGGCTCGTGCTCGGCGATCGGGCCGTGGCCGGGCTCGTGCCCGACAGTCGTCTGTGCGCCGGACGAGACGAGCACGACGTCGTCGACGAGCACGCCGTCCTCGCTGAACACGCGCAACGCGTCGGTCTGCAGGTCCTCGCAGGTCACCGCGCCGCCTGCGCGCAGGCGCTCGCGGATCGCGTCCATCGCCCGCTCGGAAGCGCGCTGGCAGCGCCGGATGCCGTCGAGCTCGGCCGAGGTCTTCACCCGGCGGCGCTCGTCGAAGAGCTCGCCGTGGGTCTTGACCTCGATGTCGTTCTCGCGGAGGAAGTCGGCGACGCCGAGCGGGAAGTCCCGCGGCGTCACGGCCGAATCGACCCGGGAAGCACGGCACGCGCGGAGCACGAGCTGCGGCATCATGTCGTGCCAGGAATAGCCCTGCTCGACGAGCTCGTCGAGCCCCAGCTCCTCGAGCGCGACGACCTCGAGGCCGTCCAGGTCCTGCAGGCGCGAAATCTCGAGCGAGCCGACGAACGCCGTCCGCACGCCGTTCTGCTCCACGTAGACGAAGGGGTCCCCGATGGTGACCGGCACCTCGTGGCGGAGCTCTGGCGAACGGACGGTGTCGCCGAAGATGATGACGTCGGGCACGGCTCCCGATGGTAGCCGCTCAGGGTAGATTCACTGCGTGGACGATGTTCTCGAGCGGACGCGCCGGCTGATCGAGCATTACGAGGAGGAGCTTCGCGAAAGCCTGCCGTCCGGGGCCACCATCTTCGACGCGCACGTGCACGTCGGCCGCGACATAGACGGGATGGTCGCGCCCCGCGACGAGCTGGTCGCGTTCCTGAAGCGCTCGGGCGCCGAGCGGGCCTTTGCGTTCTGCATGGACGAGCCCGACCGCGAGCCCGCGTTCAGGGCCGCCAACGACCGCACGCTGGAGGCGGCCGAGCGCTCCGAGGGCATTCTCGTCCCCTTCGTCCGCCTTGATCTCGCCTCGGAGCCGATCGAGGAGGCGACGCGCTGCCTCGACAAGGGCGCCCGTGGCATCAAGCTCCATCCGCGGGCCCAGCGCTTCCTGCTCGACGACCAGCGCCTCGAGCCGATCTTCGCGCTTGCCTCGGAACGACGTGTCCCGATCCTGATTCACGGCGGCCGAGGCCTGCCGCCGATCGCAGAGCACCTCCGGCTTCTCCACGACGCCTATCCGGAGGGGTCGCTGATCATCGCCCACGCGGGCATCGCCGACCTGGCCGCGCTCTCGGAGTCCTTCGCCGGGCGCGAGGGCGTCTACTTCGACACGTCCGTCTGGAGCCCGATTGACCTGCTGGACATGTACGCCCGGATCTCGCCCGGCCAGGTCGTCTTCGCCTCCGACTATCCCTACGGCCAGCAGCCCGGCTCGCTACTCCTCGCCTTGCGCACGGCCCAGCTCGCCGGCCTCACCGAGGACGAGATCCGCGACATGCTCGGTCGAACCGCGGCCCGCATCGCCGACGGAGAGGACCCGCAGCCGCTCACCGCCCCGCGCGGGCCCAGCCGGCTCGACCAGGCGCTGACCTTCGCCCGCATCCACCACTACCTGGCGATGGCGATCCCGCTGCTCTGGACCCGCCAGGCGGACACGATCGGCGTCCTCGGCCTCGCCCTCAACACCTGC
The DNA here is from genome assembly GCA_036824235.1 of Gaiellaceae bacterium. Taxonomy (GTDB): domain Bacteria; phylum Actinomycetota; class Thermoleophilia; order Gaiellales; family Gaiellaceae; genus JAIBJN01. Next base: position 3,039 of record DAITAN010000296.1, read on the forward strand.
GCCGAGCGGGACGGCAACGTCGAGGAACGCGAGCGGATCGCCGAGCTCGTCGACACGGCGAGCGACCTCTGGCGGACGCTCCCCGAGGCGAAGGACGAGGCCGAGGCGCGCGGGCTCACGCGCGCGACCTTCCGCCTCATCCACATCGCCGACATACTCACGCTGACGGTGGACGCTGACTGAGGGGGCTTCAACGGCGGTCGCGACGCGGTCGACGGCCCCGTTCTGAAGATGCGTGCCCTCGACGCCGTCCACTAGAGCCATGCCAAGCCGATCGGGGCAGGTCGCGGCCGTCGTGCTGGCCGCCGGGGCGGCGACGCGGTTCGGGGAGCCGAAGCAGCGGCTGCTGCTGCCCGCCGTGCTCGCGCGGCTTCGGGCGGCGGGGGTGGACGACGTCGTCGTCGCTGCGGGGGCGTATCCGCTGGAGGCCGAGGGCGTCCGGGTCGTCGACTGCCCGGAGTGGGAGCTCGGCCCGGGAGCGTCGCTCCGCTGCGCGCTGCGCGCGCTCGGGACGGACGTCCAGGCGGCGGTCGTCGTCCTCGCGGACGGCCCTGACCTGGCGCCGGAGGCGGTCGCCCGTGTCGTGGCCGCGTGGCGGGAGAGCAGGCGCCCGCTCGTCGCCGCGAGCTACGGCGGTGACCGGGGACACCCCCTCGTCTTCGACCG
>DAITAN010000297.1:0-3699 GCA_036824235.1 Gaiellaceae bacterium
GCCACGGAGGGCGCGGCCGGCCACGGTCTCGTTCGCGACGACGAGGATGCATCGCCGCTCGCCGCCTGCGTGGGCGACCACCGGCCGCTCGGCCTCCTTCGGCACTGCCTTGATGTAGTACGCGAGGCCGACGGCGAGGACGAGGAAGACCCCGAGAGCGACCCAGCCGCCGAAGAGAACGCCCGCCACGGCGACGACGGCGAACAGCCCCGCGCAGACGAGCACGAAGCTGAAGGCCTCAGCTTCGCTCCGGAACGGGTTGCGCATGGCGCGCCTCCTTGTGCCGGCCTACGGCGCTAGACCACGTAGACCGTGACGTACACGACAATCCACATTACGTCGACGAAGTGCCAGTAGATCCCGGGCAGCTCGACGCCCAGGTGCTTCTCCGTCTCCGGGCCGAAGTGTCCCTTCGTCGAACGGATCAGCGCGTAGAGCAGCAGGTTCAGCCCGACGAAGACATGAAGGCCGTGGAGCCCGGTGAGCCCGTAGAAGGTCGACCCGAAAGCGTTGTCGTACGGCGCGAAGCCGAGGCGTGTGTACTCGCGCGCCTGGATGAGCAGGAAGGTGAGACCGAGCAGGAACGTGAGCGTCAGCCCGGCGATCAGCCCGGAGCGGTTGCCGCGCTTCACCGACTGGAGCGCCCAGTGCATCGTGAAGCTGGAGGTCACCAGGATGACCGTGTTCAGGAAAGCGAGGTACACGGGCAGCTCGTAGCCCGCGGGCGGCCAGCCGCCGTCGCCCCCGACCACCACGCGCGCGAAGAAGTACGCGCTGAAGAACGAGCCGAAGAGCATCACCTCGGAGGCGATGAAGAAGTACATCCCGAGTAGGCGCGAGTCGACCCGCGAGCTCTGGTGCGCGGTCGGCGGATGGTCGTGTGCGTGGTCGACGGTGGCCATCAGGTGAGGGCTTCCGCCTGCTCGGGCGCGACGACGACGTGCTTCACGGGCAGCTCCGCACCGCTCTCGATGCGGCCGACGACGTTGCGGCGCAACCAGCCGGAGCTCGCCTCCGGGAAAGTCGAGACGATGATCTCGTCCACCTGCTCGTCGTGCACGACGTTCAGCGCGGCCGTGACCGGGTCAGGGTCACCGAGGTGTCCCGTCGCCTCGATCCCCAGCGCCTTCAGCTCGGCGAGGGCAAGGTCGAGCCGTCGCTGGACGCCGGTCTGGTCCGCCGGGGCAACGAGCGTGAAGTCGACCTGGCCGCTTTGCGCCCGCTCGCGGAGCGCCTCGAGGAGCGGTCCGCCCACGATGGTCTGGTTCGCGATCACGAGCACGTGGGTGCGCTCGCGCGCGGAGGTGAGATCGACCTCGACGTGCGAGACCGGGATCTTGCCCGCAACCTTGCGCGCACGGTCGACGAGGCCCGCGCGCAGCCAGCTCGAGCGGACCGCGCCCGGGTGGGTGGAGATGATGACCTCGTCGACAGGCGCGTACTGATGCAGGGCATCGCGGAGCGCCTGGAGCGGATCCGGGTCGACGACGGCGCCCCGTGCGGCGATCCCCGCCTCGTGCAGCAGGTCGAGCGTCCGCCGGAGGCGCCGGTCGGCGCTCGAGCGGCGGCTCTCCTCGTAGACGACGTAGCCGGCACGCGGGTCGTTCTGGGGCGAGACGACCGTCACCCTGATGGGCCCGGACGCCGCACGCTCCTCGATCGCATCGAGCAGCGTCTTCCCCGCCACGGTCTCGTTTGCGAGCACGAGGATGTGCCGCGGCCGCTCCGCGCCGGGCTCGGGAGCCTTCTCGGCATACGGGTCGACGTCGCTCATGCCTCGACCTTCTCCGGTTCCTCGAGGTGGGCTCGGTCGCCGTTGAGAACAGCGTGGCGCGCGCCCCGGACGCCGTACTCGTAGGGGCTCCCGACCACCTGCGGGATCTCGTCGAAGTTGAAGATCGGCGGCGGCGAGGACACCTGCCACTCGAGCGTCAGCGCCCGCCACGGGTTCCCCGGCGCCGGCTCGCCGCGTCGCCAGCTCACGATCATGTTGTAGAGGAACACGATCGTCGAGGCGCCCAGGCCGAACGACGCGATCGAGATGACCATGTTCCAGTTCCCGAACTCGGGGGCGTAGTCGGCCACACGTCTCGGCATCCCCTGCAGGCCGACCCAGTGCATCGGGAAGAAGGTCACGTTGAAGCCGATGAACGTGAGCCAGAAGTGGATCTGGCCCAGGCGCTCGTTGTACATCCGCCCGGTCATCTTCGGATACCAGTAGTAGATGCCCGCGAAGATCGTGAAGAGCGAGCCGCCGAAGAGCACGTAGTGGATGTGGGCGACGACGAAGTACGTGTCGCTTGCGTGGATGTCGATCGGGACCGAGCCGAGATAGATGCCCGAGAGGCCGCCGATCACGAACATCGACACGAAGCCCAAAGCGAACAGCATGGGCGTCTTGAAGTGCAGACGCCCCTCCCATAGCGTCGCCAGCCAACTGAACACCTTGATCCCCGTCGGCACGGCGATCACGAGCGTCGTCACCATCATCGGGATGCGGATCCAGGGCTGCATGCCCGAGACGAACATGTGATGGGCCCAGACCGAGAACCCGAGGATGAGGATCGCCATCAGCGAGAGCGCCATCAGGCGGTAGCCGAAAATCGGCTTCCGTGCAAAGACGGAGATCACCTCCGAGGCGATGCCGAAGCCGGGCAGCATCATGATGTAGACCGCCGGGTGCGAGTAGAACCAGAAGATGTGCTGGTAGGCGACGATGTCGCCCCCCAGGTCCGGGTTGAAGAAGTTCGTGTGCAGGACCCGGTCGAACATGATGAAGAACTGGGAGCCGGCCACGAAGGGCGTTGCCAGCACGACGAGCGTCGAGGTGGCGAAGTTCGCCCAGACCAGGAGCGGCATGCGCCAGAAGGTCATCCCGGGCGCACGCATGGTGATGATCGTGACCAGGAAGTTGAGCGCGGTCATGATCGAGGACGCACCGGCCCACTGGACGCCCATCTGGAACATCAGGTTCCCGTCGGCCTGTTGGACGGCTAACGGGACGTAGTTCGTCCACCCGGCGGCGAACGCGCCTCCCTCCGGCACGAGGTAGCTCGACAGCATGATCAGGCCGGCGATGGGGAGCAGCCAGAACGAGAGCGCGTTCAGGCGCGGGAAGGCCATGTCCGGCGCGCCGATCATCAGCGGGATGACGTAGTTTCCGAGCCCCGCGAACGCCGGGATGATGAAGAGGAAGATCATCAGCGACGCGTGCACCGAGAAGAGCCCGTTGAACGTGTTCGTGTCCACGTACTGCATCCCGGGCCGCGCGAGCTCCGCGCGCATGAACATCGCCATCAGCCCGGCCGCGATGAAGAAGAAGACCGTTGTGACCAGGTATTGGATCCCGATCACCTTGTGGTCGGTGTTGACGCGGAAGTAGTCCTTCCAGGTGCGCGCGCCGTGGCTCGAGTGGTCCTCGGGGCGGGTCGGCTTGCCGGAGATCCAGTAGGCCCAGTAGTCGAAGCCGCCCAGGCCGGCGAGGAACGCGAGCGGGACGACCACCGTCCAGACGACGATCAGGACCGGGAGCTCCCAGAGCGGGTCGAAGCCCATGGCCGAGCGCGCTCCGATGACGAGCAGCGTCCCGAGGACCCAGGCGAGCGGCATGGTCCAGAGCACCCGGAGCCAGCCAGGCCCGGTCAGCCGCCGCAGGCCTCGGCGCGGGGGCAGCGGAACGTGCGCCGTCGCGTACTCGGT
>DAITAN010000298.1:0-3697 GCA_036824235.1 Gaiellaceae bacterium
GGCCGGGCGTCTTCCGGCTCGTCCGCGAGCGCCCGGACGTGCGCGCCTTCGTGGCCGCCAACGCCCTGTGGGAGCTGTCCTTCATGGGCCTGAAGACGTTCATCGTGCTCTTCGTCGTCAAGGGCCTCGGCGAGTCGGTGGGCACCGCCTCCGCCGTCATGGGCGTCGTCGCCGTCGCGTACGTGATCGCCGCCTTCGGAGCCGGCCGGCTGGCCGACGCCGTCGGAGTCCACCGGCTCATGCGCGTCTCCATCTGGGTCTACGGCGTCGGGCTGCTGGTCGGCGCCGGGCTCTCCTCGTTCGGCTCCTTCCTCATCGGCCTACCGCTCATCGCCCTGGCCGGCGCGGTCGTCATGACCCTGCCGTACGGGATCCTCGTCGGGATGACGCCCGCCGGGGCCGAAGGCGCCCTCACCGGCCTGTTCGGGTTCTCCCGGGCGCTCGGCGCCGTCCTCGGGCCCATCATCGTCGGCGTCGCCATCGACGTGCTCGCGCCCGTCTTCCCGGCCACGAACGGCTACGGCGCCATGTGGATCGCGATCGGCGCCCCGATCCTCCTCTCGCTGCCGTTCCTCAACGCCATCAGGGCCGAGGAGCCGCAGGTCGCCGAGGACGCCGAGCCGGTGGTCGCCGCGCTCGACGACCTCGCGCTGGCCGCCTAGTCCCTCCTCGGGCTAGCCCCACCCGAAGACGCGGGCTGGCCTCATTCCGATCAGGCCTGCCCGCTGCGAGCCTGGGATCACGCACCCAAGAGACCTAAGGACGTGATGCCATGACCCCCCTCGCCAAGTCTCAGAACCTCGCGGCTCGCATGGGCCGCTGGAGCGCAGCCCACCGCAAGACCGCGATCTTCGGTTGGCTCGCGTTCGTCCTCGTTGCCCTCGTGCTCGGCAGCGTCGTCGGCTCCAAGTCGCTCGAGCCGGCGGATGCCGAGGCCGGCGACGCCGGCCGCGCGCTGCAGATGATCGACGACGGCGGCTTCGCCGACACGGCCGACGAGTCCGTGTTCGTCGAGCACAGGTCGCTACAGGCTTCTAGCCCCGAGTTCAAGGCGGTCGTCGACAAGGTCGTCGCCGAGCTGTCTGCCGCGGACGGCGTCTCGCGCATCCGCTCGCCGCTCGACGATCCCAAGCTGGTCTCCCCCGGCGGGCACGCCGTGCTCGTCCAGTACGAGCTCTCCGACACGGGCTCGGGGGCGGTCGAGCGGATCGAGCCGATTCTCGAGTCCGTCGCCGCCGTCGAGGCCGCCAATCCCGGCTTCACCGTCGACGGCTTCGGCTCGGCAAGCGGCGAGAAGTCGGTGAACGACACCATCGCCTCCGACTTCCAGCGGGCCGAGTTCACGGCTGTCCCGCTGACGCTCGGCATCTTGCTGCTGGTCTTCGGGGCCGCAGTCGCCGCCGGCATCCCGCTGCTGCTCGGCCTCTCGGCCGTCGCGGCCGCGCTCGGCCTCCTGGCGATCCCGAGCCAGTTCGCCCCGATGGACGAGGCCTCCGCCTCGATCATCCTGCTGATCGGCCTCGCGGTCGGCGTCGACTACTCGCTCTTCTACCTCAAGCGCGAGCGTGAGGAACGGGCGGCCGACAAGGGCCCCGCGGCCGCGCTCGAGGCCGCCGCGGCCACCTCCGGCCGGGCCGTCCTCATCTCCGGGCTGACCGTCATCATCGCGCTCGCCGGGCTCTTCTTCGGCGGGACGGCGATCTGGACCTCGATCGCGATCGGCACCATCATGGTCGTCGCCATCGCCGTGGCCGGCTCGCTGACGGTGCTCCCGGCGCTCCTCTCCTGGCTGGGCGATCGGGTGGAGAAGGGCAAGATCCCCTTCGTCCACCGCCTGAGCCGGAAGGGCGGCGACTCCCGCTTCTGGGGCGCCATCCTCGACCGCGTCCTCCGGCGGCCGCTCGTCTCTGCCGTCGCCTCGGCGGGCGTGCTAGTGATCCTCGCGCTCCCAGCCTTCGGGATGCACACGGCCTTCCCGGGCATCTCGAGCCTCCCGCGCGAGATCCCGATCATGAAGACCTACGACCGGATCCAGGCCTCCTTCCCGGGCGGCCCGCTTCCCGCCGTGGTCGCAGTGGAGGCCGACAACGTCACCTCGCCCAAGTTCGAGGCTGCGCTCGCCGACTTCCGCGAGCAGGCTCTCGCGACGGGCCAGATGGAAGACCCGATCGAGGTCAACGTGAACGACGCCGGCACCGTCGCGGTCCTCTCCGTGCCGCTCGCCGGCACGGGCACCGACGACGCCTCGACCGACGCGCTCCTCACCCTTCGCGAGGACGTCATCCCGGCCACGATCGGCGCCGTCGACGGAGCCGAGGTCGCGGTCGGGGGCGAGGCAGCCTCCTCGTACGACTTCAGCCAGCTTACGAAGGACAGGGCGCCGTACGTGTTCGCGTTCGTCCTGCTCCTCGCCTTCGGGCTCCTGCTGGTGGCCTTCCGCTCCATCGTCATCGCCGCGAAGGCCGTCGTGCTCAACGTGCTCTCGGTGGCGGCCGCCTACGGGCTGCTCGTCATCGTCTTCCAGTGGGGCTGGGGCGAGTCGCTCCTCGGCTTCGAGTCGACCGGCTCGATCACGGCCTGGCTCCCGCTGTTCATGTTCGTGATCCTCTTCGGCCTCTCGATGGACTACCACGTGTTCATCCTCAGCCGGATCCGCGAGGCGTTCGACCGCGGGCTCGACACCGAGGCGGCCGTGACCCACGGGATCAAGTCGACCGCCGGCGTCGTCACCGCCGCGGCGATCGTGATGGTGGCGGTGTTCTCGATCTTCGCCACGCTCTCCACGATCGACATGAAGCAGGCCGGAGTCGGCCTGGCGGCGGCGATCCTGATCGACGCGACGATCGTCAGGGCGGTGCTCCTCCCGTCGGCCATGAAGCTCCTGGGCGACTGGAACTGGTACCTCCCGAGGTGGCTCGAGTGGCTGCCCGAGGTCTCGCACGAGACCGAGCGCTCGCCGCAGAGCGTGCCGGCTCCGGCGCCCGCCGGCCGGTAGGCCTCAAATCCCCATCCGCAGACGGTTCCGCGCCCCCGCAAGGGGGCGCGGGCTTAGCTGCGTCCGATGCGCGGGGTTACTCTTAGAGGGCGGTACGCGAGGCGGAGCCCGTTGCGGCGGGGCTCCGCCTCGGCGTCCGTGGGCTACGAGCCGGGGGAGAGATCCGGGAGCCTGCGGCCAGCTCCGGGGCCTCCGGCCCGCTAAGCGCCAGAGAGTACGCTTTTGGCGAAGCGTGAACGCACAACCACCGGAAAATTTGCAGAATCCTCACAATTGTGGACATTCCGGTAGGTATGGCGGAACCGGTTAGGCTGGCGCCGTGCCCGACCTCGCCGATCTCGCCGAGCGGCTCCGGGAGCTGGCGCTCTCGTTTCCGGAGACCTACGAGGACGAGCCGTGGGGCCACCCGGTCTTCAAGGTCGGCGAGAACTCGATGTTCGCCTCGATGTCCGTCGCCGATGAGTGCGTCCGACTTACCGTCAAGCTGACGGCCGAGGAACGGGAGATGGCGCAGCTCCTGCCGTTCGTGACCACCGCGCGCTACGTCGGCCGCTACGGCTGGGTGACCGCCGAGGTCGCCGACGACGAGTCGCTCGAGGCCGCGCTCGAGTGGCTCCGCGAGAGCTACTGGCTCAAGGCCCCGCCCGCGCTGCGCCACGCGGTCGAGGGCAACGACTAGCCGTCGCCCTCGCTGAAGCCGCC
>DAITAN010000299.1:0-3694 GCA_036824235.1 Gaiellaceae bacterium
CGCTCGTGGAGACGGCCCTGACGATCGCCTCGCGGCGGGAGACACGGAGGTACGGCGAGCGGCCGATCCCGCCGGAGGTCGAGCGCGCGATCCTCGACGGCGGGCGGCTCGCCGGAAGCTCGAAGAACAAGCAGCCGTGGCGCTTCCTCATCGTCGAGAGCCCGGAGATCCGCGAGCGGCTGGCCGGGACCGTGTTCGAGCCCGGCAACGTGCAGGGCGCCCGGCTGATCGTCGCGATCGTCGTCTCCGGCAAGGGCCCGACGTCGTTCGATGCGGGACGCGCGGCGCAGAACATGCTGCTGGCCGCGACGGACCTCGGAGTGGGCGGCTGCCCGAACGGGATGCCGGACCGCGAGGCGAGCGGCGCGATCCTCGGCGTGCGCGAGGGCGAGAGCCTCGCGATCGTCCTCACGTTCGGCTACCCGGCGCACGAGCGCGATCCGTCCAAGCGCAGTGCAGAGGAGTGGAGCGAGCGGGCCAACCGCCGCCCGCTCGAGGAGCTCGTCGAGCGGATTTGAGCACCCCGGAGGAAGCGCTCGCCGCCAGGGTGGGGGAGGCGATGTGGGCGCGCGATAGCGCCTCGCAGGCGCTCGGGATGACGCTCGAAGAGGTGCGGCCGGGCTACGCGCGCCTACGCATGATCGTGCGCGCCGACATGCTGAACGGCCACGGGACGTGCCATGGCGGCCTCGTCTTCGCGCTCGCGGACTCCGCGTTCGCGTTCGCCTGCAACTCGCGCGACGTCGTCACGGTTGCCGCCGGGTGCTCGATCGAGTTCCTCGCCCCGTCCGCGGAGGGGGACGAGCTCGTTGCCGTTGCGCAGGAGCGGTCGCTCGAGGGTCGCAACGGCGTCTACGACGTCGACGTCACGCGGGCCGACGGCGGGGTCGTCGCCACGTTCCGCGGTCGGTCGGCCGCGACTCGCGCGACCGTGCTCGGCGACGCGGCTCCCTGAGCCCGCGTCGTCCGAAGTCAGCAGGAAACTTCAGGCGTACACGACGGTTCGCCGTCCCAGTCTGGAGGTCCCGCATGGATGCGTGGCAGAAGTATGCGGCGGAGCTGATCGGCACGTTCGTCCTCGTCTTCGGGGGGTCGGCGGCCATCGTCTCCGCCGGCGTCACCAGCTCTCCGTCTCTCATCGTGGCTGCCCTTGCCTTCGGCCTGGCCCTCCTGGCGGGCCTGTACGCCTTCGGCGAGGTCTCGGGCGGCCATTTCAATCCCGCCGTCTCTCTGGCGATGTTCCTCGAGAAGCGCCTGCCCAGCAACGAGCTGATCGGCTACTGGATCGCGCAGTTCGCCGGCGGGATCCTCGCGGCCATCGCGCTCTGGATCGCCGTCGACACGCGCGAGCAAGTGGCCGCAACGTCGACCTTCCCCGGCGCCTTCGGGGACGGCAGTGCCTTCTTCATGGAGATCCTCTTCACGGCGATCTTCGTCGCCGTGATCCTGCAGGCGAGCGTCAGCGGCCGCTTCGGGGGCAGCGCTCTGCTCGCCATTCCACTGGCTCTCGTGGCCGTGCACCTGGCCGTGATCCCGTTCAGCGGCTCCTCCGTGAACCCCGCGCGGACTTTCGGGCCCGACCTGATCGGGGGCGAGTGGGACGGCATCTGGATCTATCTGATCGGGCCTCCGCTCGGCGCGGTCCTCGCCGTCTTGATCTACCGCACCGTGTCGGGCGGGGCGAGGGTCGCGGCGGAGAGCCCGGTCGCCGAGGTGCTCGCGGAGCCCGACGCCCAGAGCCCGCCGCCGCTGCCGCCGCCGCCGCCGAGATGATCGGAGGGGCGGGCCCCGCCTCGCGCAGGGCCCGCCCGCTCCTCTCGCTAGCGCTCGACGCGCACGACGGAGTACGGCTGGGTAGCCGGGCTCGTGACGCCGAAGCGCGCGTTGACGGCGTAGAGGTACTTGCCGAACTCCGCGATCGTCGTCGGGACGTCGAAGTCGGAGTCCGTGAGGTGGCCGGTGATCGTGCCCGAGCCGAGCCCGCGCGCGAGCTTGACCACGGCGATGCGGTTCATGCGGTTCTGAACGACGTAAACGATCCGCCCGTCGAGCAGGATGCCGTCGCCCTGCATGACGTCGCCGCCGGTCAGCTCGACGAGGTCAGCAACGCCCGTGTCGGCCTCGACCGTGTAGAGCCGCCCGAGGTTGGACTGCACGATCACGAGCGTCTCGCCGTCCGGCGTGGCGTCGATGCCGTTGACATTGAAGTTGGGCCCCATCATGAACTCGCCGGTGAGGGGAACCCTCTGGACGTCGGCCTGCGATCCGAGCTCACCGCCGGGTCCGATCGGCACGCGGTAGAGCACGGCCGCCTGGGATTCGGTGAACCACGCGGCGTCCTTCGTGACGATGACGTCGTTCACGAACGTCGGCGGCCCTGCTGCGAGTTGGTAGGACGCGAGCGTGGCGCCCGTGCGCGCGTCGTAGACCCAGGCCATTCCGGTCGGGCCGCCGGCGACGAAGATGCGCTTGCGCCCGTCGACGTCGATGCCGATCGCAGCCCGGCCGGACTGCGCCGGCACGAGCACTTCTCCCTTGCCCGTGCGGAGGTCGCCGCGATAGACGGCGCCCGTCGGGATCGAGCCGACGTAGAACGTGTGCCCCTGGGCGATGTCGATGCCCTCGGGCTGGAAACCCGTCGGCAGCGGGATGACGTCGGGCCACGAACGGGCTCCGGACGCCGGAGTCGCGGCGAGGACGAGCGCCCCCGCCAGCACGCTGAGGATGCGAAGTGCGGTCAAGTGAACCTCCCTGGTCCCTGGTCTGACGGCGTCGTTCCCGGTCCCCGCCGGGAGCGAACATCACCCCTGCATACGAGCCTGTTCGCCGATCAGATGGCGGTTGCACCTGTGACTAACTGCGGTCGACAGGCGCCGTCTAACTAGCCGTGGAAGGCTCCGCCATGCTCGTGGTCAGGGGCCGGCTCTCGGCGGGGGGAAGCGCAGAAGGCACGTCACGCAGACTCCGGGGACGCGCGTGAGCCCGTTCTCGCTCGGCGCGTGGGCCCTGGTCGTGCGTCGGGCCCGGCACGACCTGCTGGTCGTCGGAGCTGCGTTCATCACCATCCTTCTCGCCACGACGCTGCTCGCGTCGGGACCGATCTACGCCGAGGCGGTCGCCGCGAGCGGACTGCAACGGACGCTGGAAGACGCGCCGGTGCGCGACGCGACCGTGGCCGTCTCGGGCCAAGTGTCTTCCGACGACTACGCGGCGCTCGACGCGCAGGTGACCCGGGCCGTGGACGGGGTCTTCGGCGCGGACGGCGTCGACGTCCATCGCAGCAGCCTCTCCGGCTCCTACACGCTTCCGTCTGGCGGCGGGATCCCGGAGGAGGCGCTGACCGTCTTCGGCTCGTTCGACGGGTTGGAGGAGCACGCGGAGCTCGTCGCCGGGGAATGGCCGCAGGGCGCAGCCGGGGACGAGGTCGACGCGGCACTCTCCGAGCCGGCCGCCCGGGCACTCGGGCTGTCGCAGGGTGACGTGATCGAGGTGGCCGCCGTCCAGGGCGAGGACGAGACGATTCCCGTGCGCGTAGCCGCCGTGTACCGGGTGACGTCGGTCGAGGATCCCTACTGGTGGGGCTCGCCGCTCGAGATCGAGGGGCGAGAGGAGCTCCGCTTCACGACCTACGGGCCGCTCGTCGTCTCGAGCGAGGCCTTCGCGACGCTGGCCGCCGACGGCGCCGAGGCGCACT
>DAITAN010000300.1:0-3685 GCA_036824235.1 Gaiellaceae bacterium
GCTCCCCCTCCGGTTGCGGCGACCGCGCCTCGGCGGCCCAGCGCGGCGCCCGTGGCCGCGCTGCTGGCCGGAGCCCTCCTCCTGACCGTTCTCGGGGTCGGGGCGGCGCTCGTGGTCTTCCGCGACGACCCGCCCCAGCCGGCCGCTGCGCCCCAGACGACCACTGAACCGACCACGACGGCGCCACCCCCAACCACGACCGTGAGCCAGTCGACCGAGCCGACCGCAACGGCCACACCGCCTACGGGGCCGGCGAGCGCCGTCAGCGTCGAGCAGGCAGCCGAGCTGAACGACGAAGCCTTCGCGCTCATGCGGGACGGCCGCTGGCGGGAGGCGCTTCCGCTCCTGGAACGCGCCGTCCCGGCCTTGCGCGGCACGTACTCGGACGGCTTCCGCTACGAAGCCTATGCCGAGTACAACCTCGGCCGAACGCTCGTCGAGCTCGGCCGCTGCGACGACGCCGTGCCGCACCTTGAGCGCTCGCGCGACCTCCAGGGCAACCGTCGTGAGATCAAGGACGCCCTGCGCGACTGTCGCGGCGGCAAGAAGCCCAAGCGGGACGAGAAGGACGACGACTAGGCCAGGCGTTCGGCGTACTGACGGCGGTAGTACTCGAGGTACTCACCGGACTTGATCGGCTCCCACCAGGCGCGGTTCGCCCGGTACCACTCGACCGTCTCGGCCAATCCGTCCTCGAAGACGCGCTCGGGCTTCCAGCCGAGACCCTCGAGCTTGGACGAGTCGAGCGAGTAGCGGCGGTCGTGCCCCGGGCGGTCGGTCACGTGCCGGACCAGCGACGGGTCGGCGCCCGTCAGCTCCACGATCCGCTGTGTGATCTCGATGTTCTCGCGCTCGTTGCCGCCGCCGACGTTGTAGACCTCGCCCGGCGCTCCCTCGCGCAGCACGAACTCGATGCCGGCGCAGTGGTCATCGACGTGCAGCCAGTCGCGGATCTGCTTCCCGTCGCCGTAGACCGGGAGCGCCTGGCCGTCCAGCGCGTTGGTGACGAAAAGCGGCACGAGCTTCTCGGGATACTGGGCCGGGCCGTATGTGTTCGAGCCGCGCGTGATCGAGGCGTTGACCCCGAAGGTGCGCACGTACGCGGGTATGTGCAGGTCGCCGGCAGCCTTGGCGACGCTGTACGGGCTCGAGGGCTCCACGGGATGCAACTCCGAGGCCGAGCCGCCGTCGGCCAGGTCTCCGTACACCTCGTCGGTCGAGACCTGCACGTAGCGCGCGCCGAGGCGGCGCACCTCCTCGAGCAGCACCTGCGTCCCGAAAAACTCTGTCCGGCCGAAGTCGGTGGCGCCGAGAATCGACCGGTCTACGTGTGTCTCGGCGGCGAAGTTGACGATGGCGTCGCAACCCTCCGCGGCCTGCGCGACTGCCTCCGGGTCGGCGATGTCGCCCACCTGGACGTCGCAGTCGATCCCGTCGAGGTTCTCCTTCCGGCCGGAGTACGTCAGCTTGTCGAGCACGACGACCTCGTCCCCGTTGGAGACAAGACGCCTGACGAAGTGGCTGCCGATGAACCCGCAGCCGCCGGTGACGAGAACGCGCACGCCACTGATCGTAGTCGGCTTATCGTGGGAGTCCATGCTCCACGTGACGAACGGCTCCTCGCCCGGAGACCTCATCGCCCGTCGAGCTTCGCGGCATAGACCGGTGGCTGAGCGGCGTCTCGCTCAGCCCGGACATCGACTGGCGCTGGGATCCGATCCGGCGCGCGCCGGTGCCTCGCTAGGCCGCCGCGAGCCAGCGGGCACAGGCGGCCATGTCCCGGTCCTGCTCGGGACGGCCGGACATGCCCCATGCGAGGGCGTGCGCGATACCCCAGCCGCGCATGCGGCCGCGGTCGAGGTCGAGCTCGGCCGCGAGCAGGTCGAGGCGGCGGCGCACTCTCATGCTGGCCAGGGGCGTTTCCCGAAGCTCCCAGCGGCGGTCGCGCAGGAACGAGGCGGTGTCGAACTCCCGCTCGCCGACGAGCGGCTTGGGGTCAATGGCCAGCCACGGCTCCCGCCGGGCGCGAAGGATGTTCCCTCCGTGCAGGTCCTGATGGAGGACGACAGCCTCGCCCTGTGCGGGCCCGGCCTCACGCAGAAAGGCAATCGCCTCTTCGAGGAGCTCCTGCTCGTACGGGCGCCCGAGCCGTTCCCACCCCTCCCGGAGCTCATCCACCCAGCCGGCCGCCGCGTCCTCGAGCAGCCGAAACGGATGGCCATCGGGCGGCGCCTTCCACAGCCGCCGCAGCACGCCGGCCGCGATGCGCGTGACGTCGTCGCCGTCCCGGGTCTCCCAGAGCCGCGTGCCCGGCTTGCACCGCTCAACAAGCAGCGCTCGGCGCTCGTCGTAGCGACCGAGCAGGCGAACTGCGCCCTCACCGTCCCAGTGCGCGAGTGCGTCGGCCTCGTACTCACTCTCGTCTTCCGGGAAGTTGATCTTCAGCACGGCGGACGTGCTGTCCCTCAGCTCGACCGGCGCGACGTACGAGACGTGCGCGAGGTCGAAGGGCTCGCCGAGCTCGAGCGACCACAGGTGCGCACACTCGCCGAGGATGTCCGGCAGGTGCTGGAGCCAGATCGAGCCGTCCGGCTCCTCCCGCCGCCACTCGAGCCCTGGAGGGACGCTCACGCGCCGAGGCGCGCGAGGCACTCGCGCAGCCCTTCGCGCCAGTGCGGAAGCCGGGGCGCGCCCTCGCGCTCGCTCCGCAGGACGGAATAGGCGGGCCGCGGCGCCGGGCGGCCGAGCTCCTCCGTCGTGATCGGCACGACGCGGCAGTCGATCCCAGCCTCCTCGAAGATCGCCTCGGCGAGCTCGGCCCACGTGGCCTCGCCGTCGGCGGCAACGTGCCAGATGCCGCCGGGAAGCTCCACGAGCTCGCGTGTAGCCGCCGCGAGATGGCCCACGTACGTCGGGCACCCTCGCTGGTCGGCGACGACACTCACCTCGTCGCGCTCCTGGCCGAGGCGGAGCATCGTGCGCACGAAGTTGTGCCCCGTCCAGCCGAAGAGCCACGAGCTGCGCACGATCCAGCCGTCCCGCACCTCCCGCTCGCCCAGCAGCTTCGAGCGCCCGTAGGCCGAACGCGGGCCGGACTCGTCCGACTCGACGTACGGCTCCCGCTTCGAGCCGTCGAAGACGTAGTCGGAGGAGAAGTAGACGACCGGCGCGCCCAGAGCGACGACGTTCCGCGTCCCCTCGACGTTGGAGCGCAGCGCACCTTCCTCGTCCGACTCCGCGCCGTCGACGTCCGTCCAGGCGGCGGCGTGTAGAACGAGCTCGGGTGTGGGATCGACGGCAAGCGGCTGGGTCACGTCCAGCTCGGCTCGCGAGCGCGCGACGGCGTCCGGAAACACCTCCTGCAGCGCGGCGCCGAGCTGGCCGCCGGCGCCCGTGATCAGGACGCGCTGTCGCGCTCCGAAAGGATCGGGCTGTCCGTGCTCCACAGATGCTTGACGCGCGGGTCGTCCCACGGGATCCCGTGCTCGTCGGGGTCGGCGGGGTCGTACTCGCGCGTGACGTGGTAGCAGAAGAGGAGGTCCGTGAGCGCCTCGAAGCCGTGCGCGTGGCGCCCAGGAACGTAGACGGCGACCGGGTTGTCGTCCCCGATGTCCGCGGTGAAGGTCTCGTCTGTCCCGCGGTCGAGGACGACGACGCGGGCCGTGCCGGTCAGGCAGGCGAAGAA
>DAITAN010000301.1:0-3676 GCA_036824235.1 Gaiellaceae bacterium
GCCGGTTGCGGCGGCGACGCATCGAGTGCGTCTGACGGTCGCACGGACGTCGCCGCCGGCTTCTACCCGCTGGCGTTCGCCGCCGCCGAGATCGGCGGCGATCGCGTCGAGGTGACGAACCTCACCCCGCCGGGAGCCGAGCCGCACGACGTCGAGCTCTCGGTGCGCGACGTCGAGCGCGTGCGCGACGCCGACCTCGTCCTCTACCTGGGCCAGGGCTTCCAGCCCGCGCTCGAAGACGCTGCCGAAGGGAACGACGCGGCGGTCGACCTGCTCGAGGGCCTCGAGCTCCGCGAGGGCGAGGAGGGGGAGGACGCGCTCGATCCCCACGTCTGGCTCGACCCCGTTCGGTTCGCGCAGGTAGTGGAGCGGATCGGCGCGGAGCTTGGAGGCGAGGCACCTGCCCGGCAGCTCGCCTCCCAGCTGCGCGCGCTCGACGGGGAGTTTCGGGCCGGACTCGCGGACTGCGCGCGCAAAGAGCTCGTGACCGCTCACGACGCCTTCGGCTACCTCGGCGACCGCTACGGCCTCGACGTGATCCCGATCACCGGCATCTCGCCCGAGTCCGAGCCGAGCCCGCAGGACCTCGCGGAGATCTCCGAGCTCGTGAGCGAGCGTGGAGTCACGACCGTCTTCGTCGAGCCGCTCCTCTCCCCAGAGATCGGCGAGACGGTCGCGCGCGAGGCGGGCGCTCAGACGGCTGTCCTCAACCCGCTCGAAGGCCTGACCGAGGAAGAGCTCGCCCGCGGCGAGAACTACTTCACCGTCATGCGCGAGAACCTCGAGGCGCTGCGGGAAGGGCTCGGATGCCGGTAGCGGTCGAGCTCGCCGGGGTCGGCTTCTCGTACCGGCCGGGCCAGCCGGTGCTCACCGACGTCGACCTCACCGTCGGCGAGGGAGAGTTCGTCGCGGTTGCCGGGCCCAACGGCGGCGGGAAGACCACGCTCGTGCGCCTCGCCCTCGGGCTCGCGCGGCCGACTGAGGGCTCGGTCAGGCTCTTCGGCGAGCCGGCGCACCGCTTCTCCCGTCGCGAGACGCTCGGGTACGTCGCCCAACGGGCCCGCGTCGGCACCGAAGGCCCGGTCACCGTGCGCGAGGTCGTCTCTTCGGGCCGTCTCGCGCAGGGCGGGCTCTTCGGCCCGCTCCGGCGGCGCGACCGCGCCATCGTGGACGATGCCATGGCCGACGTCGGGCTGGGCGACCTCGCCGACACGCGGCTGACCGACCTCTCCGGCGGGCAGCAGCAGCGCGCCTTCATCGCAAAGGCCTTCGCCGGCGAGCCGTCGCTCCTCGTTCTCGACGAGCCGACCGCCGGCGTCGACGCCGAGTCGCAGGAGGCGCTCGCGCGGCTCCTCGCCCGCCTGCACGCGGACCGCGGCGTGACGACGCTCTATGTCTCGCACGAGTTCGGTGCCGTCGAGGGCATCGTCGAGCGGCTCGTCCTCGTCCGCGGCGGGATCGTCTTCGACGGCCCGCCGCATGCGCTCCCCTCCGCCTGGCACGACCCCTCGCACGCCCATGCTCGAGACTGAGTTCATGCGCCTCGCGTTCGCGACGGGGGCCGTCGTCGGCCTCCTCGCGCCCGCCGTGGGCTTCTTCCTCGTCCAGCGGAACATGAGCCTCGTGGGCGACGGCGTCGGCCACACGGCGTTCGCCGGCGTCGCCGCCGGGTATCTCCTCGGCGTCTCGCCGGTGCTCACCGCCCTTGTCGCCGCCGTGGCCGGCGCGGTCGGGATCGAGTGGCTGCGCTCCCGGCACAGGGCCGCCGGCGATCAGGCGCTCGCGCTGCTCTTCTACACCGGGCTCGCCGCCGGGGTCGTGCTCGCGTCCTCGGCGGGCGCCCTCAACGTCGATCTCTTCTCGTTCCTCTTCGGCTCGATCCTCACCGTGACGCGTGGCGACCTCCTGCTCGTCGCCGTCCTCGGCGTCGCCGGCCTCCTCCTCATCGGCCTTCTCTACCGGGCGCTCGCGGCGGTCGTCATCGACGAGGAGGGCGCCAGGGTGGCCGGCGTGCCGGTCGCGGCTCTGAACATCCTCGTCGCCGGGCTCGCGGGCGTGACGATCGGCCTGTCGATGCAGATCGTCGGCATCCTCCTGATCGCCGCGCTCATGGTGCTCCCGGTGATCGCGGCGGGCCGCGTCGCCTGGAGCATGGGCTCCTCGGTGCTGCTCGCGATGGGCATCGGGCTCGCCTCGGTCTTCGCCGGCCTCACGGTCGCCTACTACGCCGACCTGCCTCCGGGAGGGGCGATCGTCCTCCTCGCAGCGGCAGCGTTCGTGGTCACCAGCGTCCTCGAAGCCGCCCGCGGGCGGGCGTGATCCGTATGCTCACGCGTCGGTGACCCGATGATCGAAGGCTGGAAGCGCGCACTCGTCCTCGCCCCGCATACCGACGACGGCGAGTTCGGCTGCGGCGGGACGATGGCGCGCCTCGTCGAAGCGGGCACGGAGGTGCGCTACGTCGCCTTCTCCATCGCCACGAAGTCGCTCCCTGAAGGCTTCCCGCCGGACACGCTGGCGCGCGAGGTGCGCGAGGCGACGGCCGAGATCGGCATCCCAGAGGTAGGGCTCTTCGTCCACGACTTCGAGGTGCGCACGTTCCCGGAGCGCCGCCAGGAGATCCTCGAGCTCCTCATCGCCCTCTGGGAGGAGTGGTCCCCTGACGCGGTCTTCATGCCGAGCCTCCGCGACATCCACCAGGACCACCAGGTGATCGCCGCCGAGGGGCTGCGTGCCTTCAAGCGGACGACCGTGCTCGGCTACGAGATCCCCTGGAACAACTTCAACTTCGACCACCAGGCGTACGTGGGGCTGGAGAAGGGCCACGTCGAGCGCAAGGTGGCGGCGCTCTCGCGTTACGCCTCCCAGCAGCACCGCAACTACGCGAACCCCGAGTACGTCTGGAGCCTCGCGCGGACCCACGGCATCAACGTGAACCGCGAGTACGCCGAGGTCTTCGAGGTCTACCGCATCGTCACCTGAGGGCCGTGCGCGGCCGGCGGGACTCTGTTAGCCTCCCGCGCTTCGTGAGCGTGATGCGTCTCCATCCGCTCGAGGACGTCCGGCGCGATCTAGGGGAGCGCGAGCTTTGGGAGCGCTCGCTCGCCCGTTCGCAGGAGCGCCGGGCAGGCACGCACGCGCCGCGAAGCCTCGCCTCCACGGCGCTCGCCGACCTGGACGGGCCGCTCCGCGTGGTTATCGACGACCGCGACCTTTCCGACCCAGAGCTGTGGGACTACTCGGCCGCCATCGCGCGCGGGAAGCGCCTGGCCGCCGAGCCCGGCTTCCTTCCGCAGGCCCGCATGGCGAGCGCGACGCTCGTGGTTGCCGCCGTCGCCGCGGCCCTGCCGAACCCGAGCGGGGGCGCTCCCGGGCGGGCGAAGAGCTCCGGGGCGACGCGGGTGCACATCGAGCTGCTCAAAGTGGGTAGCCACGGCCCCGGAGTTGTCCGCGTGCAACGCGAGCTCGGGATCCCCGCCGACGGGATCTTCGGGCCGCAGACGCGGCGGGCGGTGCGCGCCTTCCAGAAGCGTCACGGCCTTCTCGTCGACGGCATCGTCGGCCCCCAGACTCGCAACGCGCTCTTCGCGCCGAAGCCCGCGGCGGAAGGCAAGCAGCGCTACATCCGCGCCTGGTGGGTGGCGCCCGTCCAGCGCGATCTCGGCGTTTCTGCAGA
>DAITAN010000302.1:0-3675 GCA_036824235.1 Gaiellaceae bacterium
AGGGGGCGCGCTCTTGGCAGGCGCCGGTCCCGCCGGGGCGGCAGGAGGTGGGAAGTCGCAGAACCCGGACGTGTGCGACGGGACGCGCGACATCATCCTGCACAACGGCAGGTTCATCGACTACCGGGGCGTCGTGGCGTCCCAGCTCACAATCAAGGACGGCCGCATCGTGGTCGTCGACCGGGGGAAGGACCTGGGGACCTGCTCGCGGCGGATCAACCTCCGCGGGCGCACGGTCATCCCAGGGCTGGTCGACTCGCACGCGCACTTCACGCGCACAGGCACGAACCCCGGCTACGAGACCCGCTGGATGGAGACGGTCTTCTCGATCGCCGAGCTCCAGCAGGCGGTGGCGGATCGAGCCGCGACCATCCCGGCGGGCGCGTTCGTCACGGCCGCGGGCGGCTGGAACCAGAACCAGCTCGCCGAGGCGCGGCTTCCGACGCTCGCGGAGCTCAACGCGGCGACCTCGACTCGCGCCGTCTACCTCAACGGGCGCACCAACACGCTCGGCGCCGCGTTCTTCGCCGGCTTCGGCATCACGACAGACCCCGTCACGGGGCAGGTGTCGAACACGGGCGCGGCAACGACCGCGCTCCGCTCGATTCAGACGTTCGAGGACAAGGTGCGCGGCACGGCCGACGCAATCGCGTTTGCCGCCGCGGTCGGGCTTACCTCGATCCACGACACGAGTAACCTCACGAACCAGCCCGAGGACTACAAGGCGATGAACTCGCTCTACCAGGACAGTGGCCGGAGCCTGGACGTGCGCATGCGCCACTACCGGTACTTCGGGCCGACCGCGACGACCGACCAGCTGCGCGTCTACTGCGACCCGATCTACCGCGAGGTCGGCGACGAGTCGTACCGCATCAACGGCGTCGGCGAGCAGATCGGCAACGGCGACCAGTTCATGGACAACCTGCGGGTCGTCGCGGCGGCCGGCTGGCGGGTGCAGCAGCACACGCTCTCGGCAGACGACCACGAGCACCACATCGCGGACATGATCATGGTCGGGGGGGAGTTCGACATCGCTCCGCTGCGGTGGTCGCTCGCGCATCTGCCGCTTGCGACCGAGGCAGACATTCAGGGCCTCAAGGCCGTTGGCGCCGGTGCGACCTTGCAGGACTGGCTGTACCTGAGCTCCAACGTGGGGCCGCCCTTCCGGATGGTCTACGACAGCGGGATCCCGGTTGGCGCCGGAACGGACTCCACCAACGTGGCACCGCTGAACCCGTGGCTCGGGCTCTTCTACATGTCCACGGGCCGGAACCTCGCCGGTGTCGAAACGAATGCAGCCCACAAGGTCACGAGGCTCCAGGCGCTCAAGATGTACACCGTCGGTAGCGCGTGGTTCTCGGAGGAGGAAAACGAGCTCGGCTCCTTCGAGGTCGGCAAGAAGTGCGACCTCGCGGTGCTCTCGGACGACTACCTCAAGGTCTCGGATGAGAAGCTGCGCAAGGTGACTTCGCTCCTCACCCTTCAGGGAGGAAGGGTCGTGCACGCAACCGGCCCGTTCGCGGACCTGGCTTGAGGCAGGCAGGCTGACCCGGCCCTGGGACGATCCCCGCGTCGCGCACGGCCTTCGTGCGCAGCTCGCGCGGCGCAGCGAGAGCCTCGGGGCCGGGTCTGCACATCTTGGCTGGAAGGCGGGCTTCGGCTCGCCTGCGGCGCTCGAGCGGCTGGGGACCGAGGGCTCGCTCGTCGGCTACCTCCTCCAGGAATCCGTGGTTCCCTCCGGCGGCACCGCGTCGGTTGCCGGCTGGACGAAGGCGGTGCTCGAGCCGGAGGTGGCCGTCCATCTCGGGCGTGACCTGCCGGGCGGGGCGGGAGAGGACGCCGCACGCGAGGCGATCGGCGCCCTCGGTGCGGCCTTCGAGCTCGCCGACATCGACTTCCCGCCCGACGATCCCGAGGCGATCCTCGTGGCGAACGTCTACCAGCGCGCGGTCGTGCTGGGCCCGGCGAGCGAGGCCGGCGCTTGCGGCGACCTGACCGGAGTCGAGGGTCGGGTCCTGCGCGACGGCGTCGAGGTCGCCCGCGCCGACGACCCGGAGGAGATGACAGGTGCGATCGTCGAGCTCGTCAGCTACATCGCCGACATGCTCGACGCGTTCGGCGAGGGGCTGCGGGCCGGCGACGTCGTCATCGCGGGCACGGTCGTCCCCGCACTCGAGGTGGCCGAGGGCGGCGAGATCCGCTTCGAGCTCGGCCCGCTCGGCGCGGTGGACGTCACCATCGTGCCCTGATCCGCCTGATACGCCAGAATCTCCGTATGGCGGTCGAGCCCGACGTCCGTACCTGGGAGACGCTCTTCGCCGCACGCACGCGCGCGGGCGGGGGCGACGGCCTTCTGCAGATCCTCGCGCTCGCGGGCGCGAAGGACGTCATCTCCTTCGCGGGAGGCTTTCCCGACCCGCAGACGTTCCCGGGCCCGGTGATCGCGGAGATCCTGGGCGAGCTCGCCGAGCAGGGCGATGCCTCGCCGTTCCAGTACGCGCCGACCGAGGGCCTGGCCGGCCCACGGGAGCTGGTCGCCGACCGTCTGGAGCGGCTCGAAGGCCTCCGCCCGGGGCCCGGAGAGCTGATGCTGACGAGCGGCGCCATCGAGGCGCTCGAGCTCGTCGGCAAGGCGTTCGTGGATTCGGGCGACCGCGTGCTCGTCGAGGCGCCGACGTATCTCGGCGCGATCATGGCCTTCCAGGGATTCGAGGCGCAGGTCGACGGCGTGCCGCTGGACGACGAAGGCTTGGACGTCGAAGAGCTGGAGCGCATGCTCTCCAGCGGGCGCGCGCCCAAGCTCCTCTACACGATCCCCGACTTCCAGAACCCCGCCGGCGTAAGCCTCTCGGCCGAGCGGCGAGAGGCGCTCGTCGAGCTCGCGCGCCGCCACGGGCTGCTCGTCATCGAGGACGTTGCGTACCGCGAGCTCTCCTTCGGCGAGGAGCGACCGCCGAGCCTCTGGAGCCTCGCGCCCGACATCGTCGTGCAGGCGGGGACGTTCTCGAAGACGTTCTTCCCCGGCGTCCGCCTCGGCTGGGCGGCGGGGCCGGCCGACATCGTGGCGAAGCTCGTCTGGGCGAAGCAGAACACCGACCAGTGCGCGGGCGCGCTGGGGCAGCGGCTGCTGGAGGAGTACGCGCGCCGCGGGCACCTCGACCGCCAAATCGAGCAGGCGCGAGGCCTCTACAAGGGCAGGCGGGACGCGCTCCTCGAAGCGCTCGACCGCCACGTCGGCGACCGCGCGACCTGGACGCGGCCGCAGGGCGGCTTCTTCGCCTGGCTCGAGCTCGCCGAGGGCGCCGATGCAGTCGCGGTCGCGGGCCAGGCGCTCGAGGCCGGCGTCGCCGTCGTGCCCGGACCGCCGTTCTTCCCGGCCGATGGGGGCGAGCGCCACGTGCGGCTCTCCTATAGCCGCGTCACAGAGGACGAGATCGAGACCGGCATCGAACGCCTGGCCGCGCTCCTCTAGCGACCGCTAGGGGTCTTCAATCACCTGGATCTCGTCGGCGCAGGCCTCGTCGGCCTCACCCGCGGGGCACGCGGTCGTCCACACCGCGGCGATCGCCCGGTAGCCCTGGCGCTCGAGCTCGAGCGCCGTTCCTCCACCGAGCTCGTCGCGCTTCGCGACCTCCCAGCCGGCCGCTTCGGCGGTGCGCACGAGCTCGTCGGCGC
>DAITAN010000021.1:0-14137 GCA_036824235.1 Gaiellaceae bacterium
CCTGCAGCACGGGCCAGTCGCGCTGGTCGATCGCCTCGACCGTCTCGAGGCCGATTCCCGGGTACGAGAAGACGTACTCGATCGTGATCGATCCTCCGATGATGAAGCCGAGCGAGAGAGCCATCAGCGTCGTGATCGGGAGCAGGGCGTTGCGAAGGCCGTGCTTGCGGACGATCGCCCAGTTGGAGAGACCCTTTGCGCGCGCCGTCAGCACGTAGTCCTCGCCGAGGGTCTCGAGCAGGGCCGAGCGCGTGATCAGTGCGTAGTCCCCGTACAGGACGAGGCCGAGCGTGAGGGCCGGCAGGATCATGTGCCGCAGGCGGTCGACCGTGACGTCCCAGGTGGACGCATCCCCGAGGACGCCCAGCGTCGGGTCCTCGATGCCCGACGTCGGCAGTCCGAGGGCTCCGGCGACGAAGAGGACCATGAGCAGGCCGAGCCACTGCGTCGGCATCGAGTAGAAGGCGAGCGAGGTCCAGAGGCCGGTCTTGTCGAGTACCGTGTCCCGCCGCCAGGCGGAGACCACCCCCGTGATCGTCCCGAAGAAGATGGCGAACAGGGTGCCGAGGGCGATCATCGGCAGGGTGTTCTTGAGCGGCTCGATGAGCTCGCCTCGCACTTCCTTCTGGCTCCGGAGCGAAGTCCCGAGATCGCCGTGGAGGAGGTCGCTCACGTAGAGCTTGTACTGCTCCCAGCTGGACTCGTCGAGTCCGAGCTCCTGGCGCACCTGCTCCTTGAACTCGGGGCTGCACTGGCGGCACCGCAGTGCGTCCACCGCATCCCCGGGAACCGCTCGGAAGAGCACGAAGTTGAGCGTGATCGCGATGAACACGGTCACGATCGCGAACAGGACGCGCTTGATGAGGTAGTCGGCCGACCTCACGCCCGGACCTCCGCTCGTCTTCGGCTGTCCGTGCCTACTCGACCATGTAGGGCGACGTCCAGTATTCCTTGGAGTACGCGTTCAGATCCGTCTGGATGCCTGCCCACTTGTCGGAGTGGGCGTCGATGTACTCGTGGTTCGTGAGCTGGGTGTAGATGAAGTTGTCGTAGATCATCTGCTGCATCTCCCAGACGAGCTGCTTGCGCTCCTCGGGTTCGACCAGCGTTCCCTGCCGCAGGTACATCTCGTCGTACTCGGGGTTGTCCCAGCCCGTGTCGCTCCAGGAGCACCATTGGCCCTTCGTGACGACGGAGAGCATGAAGTCCGGGTCGATGTAGCCGACCCAGTCCCACATGGCGATGTCGAAGGTCGCGTAGCCCGTCGAGGCCTCGCCGTCGCAGTTCTCGTCGGTCTCGAGCGCGTAGCTGGCGGTCGTGTCTCCGCCGACCTTCTGCGTCAACGTGACGCCGGCCTCGGCGAATCCCTCCTGGACGATCTCGAAGGAGCGGTCGACGTTGAAGTCGGTCGACGTCGGCGTGATGACCTCGTACTCCATCGGATGCGCTTCCTGGGCGTTCTCCCCGGTGGTCGCCGGCGCGATCCGGGTCCCGTCGGAGCCGCGCTCGTAGCCGAGGTCGTCGAGCATCTGGTTGCCGGCGTCGCAGTCGTACTCGAGCGGCCCCAGGTTCGGGTTCTCCATCTCACCGGCGATGTGGCCGACGAGGCTCTCGACGAGGGAGGCGTGGCCGTTGAACACGACCTCGATGATCCGCTCGCGGTCGACGCACATCGAGAGCGCCTTCTTCACCTCGGGGTCGAGGAGCTCCCGGTTCTTCGGCTTGCGCGGGTTCGAGTTCCAGGTGATGTTCGTGGTCTCGGCTCCGGGAACGTTGTTGACGACGAGGTTGTCGTCCTCTTCCAGGACCTTCACTGCGTTGAACGGGACCTGGTCGACCCAGTCGAGGTTGCCCTGGCGAAGCTCGGAGATCATCGAGTCCGAGTTGGTGAAGTACGTGAGCGTGACGGCCTCGGCGTTGGACGCCTTCTCGTAGTACCCCTTCCACGGGATGAAGACCGTCGTGCCCTTCTTCTCGTACTCCTTGATCGTGTAGGCGCCTGCCGAGACGACGGGCAGGTTCTGCTCCGGATGGAATGTCTTGAGGTTCTTGCCGTCGGCGCCTTCCAGCGGCTCCCAGACGTGCTGCGGGACGATGAACAGCTGCTCCAGCTGGGCGAGCACGTTCCCGACGGGCGCGTCGTAGTGGATCACGAGCGTGTTCTCGTCCGTCGCCTCCGCGCTCACCACGTGCCCGAGCGCGGGCGCCGCGACCGCGGTCGGCCCGTTCGCGTACTTGATGATGGTGTTGATGGTCCAGGCGGCATCGTTGGCCGTGAGCGGCTTCTCGTCCGACCACGTCCCGCCCGGCTTGAGGCTGAACGTCCAGTCCTTGCCGTCCGGAGAGGTCTCCCAGGACGCCGCCCAGTCTCCCTCGATGACGAGGCCGTCGTCGCCCGTCGCGTACTGAACGAGCTGCGGGTAGATCATCAGCATGGCCTGGTAGGCCTGCGACTCGATGTAGTTGAAGGGGTTGAGCGAGTCGATGTAGTTGACCGAGCCCACGCGGAGGATTCCGCCCTTGACCGGAGTCCCATCCGTCTTGCCGGTCCCTGTGTCTTCAGCGGAATCGTCGTCGCCTCCACAGGCGGGGACTGCGACGAGCAGCGCTAGGACTGCAATCACCAACAGCGCTCGCTTCCTCATGCTCTCACTCTCCCTCTCCCCCGGTGGTCAGGCCGGACTGATCGATCGTGAGCGTCTTCGTGTCCGCGTCGAGCGTCGCGGTGACGCCGAGCGGGATGGTCGCGAGGTGCTTTCCGTGCCCCAAGGGAAGCTTGTATAGCACGGGGACACCCAACGGCTCTAGGTGCAGCTCGAGCACGTCCTCGAGAGAGCGAGTCCGCTGCCAGCCGGGGTGGTCCTTCCAGTCGCTCTTCGCCATCTCTCCAACTACGACTCCGCGGAGACCGGCCAGTTTGCCGGACTGGGCGAGCTGGGTCAGGATCGCGTCGGCCCGGTACGGCTCCAGGCCGACGTCCTCGAAGAAGAAGATCGTGCCCTCGAGGTCGAGCTCCCACGGCGTGCCCATGGACGAGACGAGGAGCGAAAGGCAGCCTCCCACGAGCGGGGCGGTCGCCTTCCCGCCGCGGATCGGGCGGACGTACGGGTCATCGGGGTTGTCCGGCACCTTGCCGGCGCCGTTCCCGCCGAGCACGTCGAGGAGCCGCTCCTTCGAGAAGGACGTGGTGTCCGGGTCGCCCATGCCGAGGAGCCCGTTGCCGTAGAAGGTGGCGAGGCCCGTCTGCTGGCGGATGGCGACGTGGAGTGCGGTGATGTCCGAGAAGCCGACGAACGGCTTCGGGTTGGCTGCCACGACGTCGAAGTCGAGGAATGGAAGCACCTCGGCCGAGCCGTAGCCACCCTGCAGGCACTGGACGACGTCCACCCCCGAGTCGGCAAAGAGCGAGGCCAGATCGGCCGCGCGATCGCGCGGGTCGCCCGCGAGGTAGTCGTCCCGGGCCAGGACGTGCTCGGCGAGCTTCACGTGGTAGCCCCGAGACTCCCACCACTCGACGCTTCGCAGGATGTCGGAGCGGCTCTCGAACGGGCTCGCGGGCGCGGCAACGCCGATCGTGCCGCCCTCTGGAAGCGGCTTGCCGAAGAGATTCGCGGCCGTCACGCGTCGAACCTGTAGACCTGGGGCTCCGAGTCACAGGGGTTGCCGCGGCCGTAGGTGATCTCGCCGGCCGTGACGTCGGCGACACACCAGAAGACCGTCTTGACGTCCTTCGGCGCGTCGCCATGGCGGCAGATGGAGTCGGGTGCGTTCTCGTGGTCGGCAAGCGCCGCACGGAGTGTCTCGACCGTGAACGGCCGAGCGCGCCCGAGCTCGCGGGCGCGCTCGAGGCGAAGGCACGAGCCGGCGACGTGGTCGGAGCTCTCGAAGCGCTGCATGTCCTCGTTGGCGTAGTGGTTGGTGTGCACGAGGATCCCCTCGGAGTCCGGGACGTCCTCGACCGCGCTCGTGGCCGAGCCCTCCACGTTCAGCGCGCCGTCCGTCGGATGGGCGAAGACCCAGTTGTACGACGAGGCCCTTGCCGGGTGGAGCACGGCAGCGACGGCGTCCGCGAGCGTGCGGCGGGTAAGGGCGTCGCGCACCTGGAGCAGCCGCGGGATGCCGACGCGCTCGTCGTTCGGCGTCAACTCGTTACCCGTGACCGAGAGCCCGGCGTCGTTCCAGCCGACGCTGATCCACGGACCAGACCCGAGCGTGAAGACGACAGGCTGGCCGGGGATGCGCCACTCGACGGCGACGATCTCGTCCTCGTCCTCGGCGTAGAGGTCGTTCGTGTGCGCGACGAGCAGGTGGCCGTCGGCGGTCCGGGCGCCCGTCACGACGAGGTCGCTGCAGCCCGTGGGCGCCTCGGCGGGCGCGAGCTCCTCGATCGAGGCGGCGAAGACGGCGAGTGGGTCGACACCGGCGCCGCCCGCAGCGCCGTCCAGCTCCTCGACGACCCAGGGGAGGTGCTCGAACGTGACCGCGCGGTAGCGCTCGACCAGGACTGGATCGATGCCCACGTCACCGACGGAGCGCCGGATCGTGTCGGCCGTCGCCTCGCCGATCCGCCTCCCGGCCTCGGCGTGGGTCCCGTGCGCGCGCACGAGCGGGATGGGCGGCGGCGTCATGGAGTCTCCCGCGGCTCGAGCCGCTCGGGGACGGGCCAGGAGAGGAGCTCACGGATGAAGCCAACGCACTCCTCGACCGCTGCTTCCAGCAGCGCCACGCCCTTCTCGGCGGTCGCCTTCGTCGCGTCGCCCTGCACGCCCGTGCGCGAGAAGGACGACCACCACGGCATCACCTTGAGCGGACCGTCGGACCAATCCATGAAGGCGTGCTCGCCGTCCGGGTAGCTCCGCTCGTCGACCGCCTTGTCCATGTCAACGGCGTCCGGGTCGATGGCGAGGTAGATGGAGGTCTCCAGCTCGCACGCGTGGCCCATGCCGCCGCGCACGGAGTCGCGTAGCTCGTCCACGCGCGCGAGCGACTGCTTGCCGGAGAGGTAGAACGCGGCCGCCGCGAGGACGTTCGGGTGCTCGACGTTGACGAGCCGCGCGGCGGCCTCGACGAAGTTCTGGTTCGAGCCGTGCCCGTTGATGAAGAGCATGCGCCGGAACCCGTGGCGTGCGAGCGACGAGCCCACGTCGGTGCAGTAGCGCGTGAAGGTATCCCACCCGATCGTGATCGGGCCCGGGAAGTCCATGTGGTGGGGCGAGTAGCCGTGTGGGATCGGCGGCAGGAGGACGATCTCGTCCGGCGCCGCTTCGGCCGTTCGCCGGCACACCTCGGCGGTGATGCGGAGGTCGGTGTCGACCGGGAGGTGGGGCCCGTGGTCCTCGAGCGTGGCCACGGGGATCAGGCACACGCGCTCCTCCCCGGCGGCCCGGCGCACCTCGGGCCAGGTCAGACGCTCGTAGAGGAGCGGGCTACCCCACATCGACCGATCGTACCGCGGCTACGAGCGCGGGACGACGAGGCCGGACTCGTACGCGACGATGACCGCCTGACTTCGATCCCGCAGGCTCAGCTTGCCGAGGACGCGGCTGACATGCGTCTTCACGGTCTCCTTGCTGACGACGAGGCGCTCAGCAATCTCGTCGTTCGAGAGCCCCTCCGCGACGAGGCACAGCACTTCGGTCTCCCGCGGCGTCAGGTCCTCGAGCAGCTCCGGCCGGGCCGGGGCGCGGGGGCGGAGACGGGCGAACTCGTCGATCAGGCGGCGGGTGACGGCCGGGGCGAGCAGCGCATCTCCCGCCGCCACCACCCGCACCGCGTCGAACAGCGTCTCGGCGGCGACGTCCTTGAGCAGGAAGCCGCTCGCGCCTGCACTGAGAGCGTCGTACACGTACTCGTCCAGGTCGAAGGTCGTGAGCATGAGGATTCTCGGGCGCTTGTCGCCGTCGGCCGCCAGGAGCCTGGTCGCCTCGATCCCGTCGAGGCTGGGCATGCGCACGTCCATCAGGACGACGTCGGGGTGCTCGGCGCGACACAGCTCCACCGCCTCGACGCCGTCGGCCGCGGTGCCGGCCACGACGAAGTCGTCCTGGGTCTCGAGGAGCGCCGCGAATCCGGCCCGCACGATCTCCTGGTCGTCGGCCACGACCACCCGGACCGTCATGGCGCGGGCCTCGAGAGGGGGAGCTCGGCTTCGACGACGAAGCCGCCTTCGTCGCCGGGGCCGGTCTTGAGCCTGCCGCCGACCATGGTCGCGCGCTCCTGCATGCCGAGCAGTCCGTGGCCGCTCGTGTCGGCCGCCGGCGGTCCGGGCCCGTCGTCGCTGACCCGCAGTCGAAGTGCGGCGTCCTCGTAGCCGAGCGTGACGTCGACGGACGCGCCCGGGGCGTGTCGCCGTGCGTTCGTGAGCGCCTCCTGCACGATCCGGTACGCCGTCAGGTCGACGCCCGGCGGCAGGGGCGTCACGTCCCCTTCGAGCGTCAGCCGCACAGGTGCTCCGGCCGAGCGGGCGCTGTCGATCAGCTCTGCGAGACGTCCGAGCCCGGGTTGGGGCGAGCGGGCGGCCTCGGGGCCCCCGTCTGCCCGAAGGACGCCGAGCAGCCGCCGCAGCTCGGTCAGTGAGTCACGGGCCGTCTGTCCGATCGCCGCCAGTCGCTCCTTGCCCTGCTCGGGCATGTCCGGCGTGGTGAGGCGGGCGGTCTCGGCCTGGACGGCGATCACGGACACATGGTGGGCGACGACGTCGTGGAGCTCGCGGGCGATCCGCGCCCGCTCCTCCATGATCACCTGGTCGCGCTGTGTCTCGGCCATGGCGTGCCGGGTTGCGTCGCGCTCGGCGATCGCCTGGCTCCGCTGCCGCCGCGAGTCGCCCAGGACCTGTGCCGCGACCACGAGCACGAGGAGCATGACGCCCGCGAGCGTGTCCTCACCCGACCAGGCGACCGCCGCGACCAGGAACGGCGCCGCCAGGAGCACCGACCAACGCCGGCGGTAGCGGTTGGCCACGAGGTAGACGACGATGAGCTGCGCGGTGATGCCCGACAGGGTCAGGAGCGTCGGGTTGCTCGCGACCGCGACGAGTGAGGCGAACGTGACTACGCCCGCGACCGCGGGAAGGCGCGTGCGCCAGAAGACGAGCGGAAGCGTCGCCAGCAGGTTGGCGACCAGGCAGCTCGCGCGGACGCCCGGGTCCGCCGCGTAGAGGAACGTCTCCACGATGGCGCCGAGCGCGAGCGCGAGGGCAAGGGCGATCGGTCCGTCGGGGCCGGACAGGATCCGGCGCACATCCGAGACGAGATCGTCGAAGGTCACGTTCACGAGGCTTATTGTCCCCCCGGCACGGTCGCGGCGCGTCGCCCTGGGCCGCGACATTCGCCCTCCCTCCCTAGGGTGACGCGGCCTATGCCCTTCACCGCGCCGGGGGTCGTGAAAGACGGCTCGGGATCGGCCCGTGGGCAGGATTGGCCGTGCTGGGCGCCCACGCGCTAGGCGCGCTCGTTCTCGCCGCCTGGCTGATCCAGAGGCGCGACGCCTAGGACTCGAAGGTCGCCTCGACCGAGATATCGCCGACCGCGGCGAGCGCCTGGGAGACCGGGCAGTTGTCTTTCGCGTCTTCGGCGGCCTCGCGGAAGCCGACCTCGTCGAGGCCCGGGACGCGCCCGCGTACGGCGAGCGCGATCTTCGTGATCCCCGTGCCCGGGACGAACGTGACGTCGGCGGTCGTCTTCAGCTCGTCCGGCGGGTTGCCGCCCTCCGCGAGCACGAGCGAGAGCGCCATGGAGAAGCACGACGCGTGCGCAGCCGCGATCAGCTCCTCGGGGCTCGTCCGGCCGTCAGGCTCCTCGGCCCGCGAGGCCCATGTCACGTCGAGCGGCCCGAACGCGCCGCTCCCGACCTGCTCGATCCGTCCGTTTCCGTCGAAGAGGCTCCCCCGCCAGGTGACCTCGGCGTGCCGAGTCGCGGCCATGTCTCCCTTTCGTCGCTGACGCGGCGACTGTAGCGAAGCCCTTCCCCCACTCGACGAGCGCAAGCCGCTGAGGTCGGTCGGTACAGGCAAGCTTTCGGGGTGGCAGGACGTCGTCGTCGCTTGGAGGCGTTCGCGGGCGGAGAAGCGCCCGAGCGTCCGGCCGACCCTGCGATCCGCAAGGCGAACTTTCGCCGCGTCCTCGGCCTGTTCCGGCCCTACGGGCGAACCCTGCTCGCGGTCAACGCGTTGATCTTCGCCTCGGCCGCTCTCGGCGTGATCCCGTCCTTCCTCCTGCGGGAGGTGCTCGACGTCGCCATCCCGGACGAACGCGTCGGGCTCCTCACCCTGCTCGTGGCCGGAATGGTCGCGATTCCGATCGTCACGGGCGTGATCGCCGTCTGGCAGACGTTGCTCTCGAACCGTGTGGGCCAGGCTGTGATGCACGACTTGCGGACGGCCGTCTATCGCCACCTGCAGCGGCTCTCACTGGCCTTCTTCACGCGCACGCGCACCGGCGAGGTTCAGAGCCGGATCGCCAACGACATCGGCGGGATCGAGACGGTCGTCACCTCGACCGCGACATCGGTCGTGTCGAACGTGACCACGGTGCTCGCGACCGTCGGGGCCATGCTGCTTCTCGACTGGCGCCTCGCCGTGTTCGCGCTGGCGCTGCTGCCGCTGTTCGTCTGGCTGACAAAGCGCGTCGGCGACCAGCGGCGGAAGGTGACCGCGGAGCTTCAGGTCTCGCTGGCCGACGTGTCCTCGATCGTCCAGGAGTCCCTCTCCGTGTCGGGGATCCTGCTCGGCAAGACCATGGGCCGCTCGGACGACCTCGCCGAGCGCTTCGGGAAGGAGTCGAGCCGCCTCGCCGACCTCGAGGTGCGCAGCCGGATGACGGGCCGCTGGATGATGGCCGCGATCCAGACGACGTTCGCCGTCATGCCGGCGCTGGTCTACTGGTTCGCGGGCTGGACGATGGCGAACGGCAATGGGCAGATCACGATCGGGACACTCGTCGCCTTCACGACCCTGCAGTCGCGGCTCTTCTTCCCGATCGGCTCGCTGCTGGGCGTGCAGGTCGACGTCCAGAGCTCCCTGGCGCTCTTCGACCGCATCTTCGACTACCTCGACCAGCCGGTAGACATCGTCGAGGGGACGCGAACGCTCACGAGGCCGCGCGGAGACGTCGCCTTCGAGCACGTCTGGTTCCGCTACGAGGATGAGCGGTGGACGCTCGAGGACGTCACCTTCGAGGTGGCGCGCGGGACGAAGACGGCTCTGGTCGGCGAGACCGGGTCGGGAAAGACGACCTGTGCGTACCTAGTCGCGCGGCTCTACGACGCTACCGACGGCAGGGTGACGATCGACGGGATCGACGTGCGTGACCTGACGTTCGAGTCGCTCGCGGACGTGGTGGGCGTCGTCTCCCAGGAGACGTACCTCTTCCACGCGAGCGTGCGCGAGAACCTGCGCTTTGCGAGACCCGGGGCAACGGACGCCGAGATCGAGGACGCTGCACGCGCCGCACAGGTGCACGAGCTGATCGCCTCGCTCCCGGAGGGATACGACACCGTCGTGGGCGAACGCGGGTACCGGTTCTCGGGCGGCGAGAAGCAGCGCATCGCCATCGCGCGGACCGTTCTGCGTAACCCACCCATCCTCGTCCTGGACGAGGCTACGTCGTCGCTCGACACGCAGACCGAGCGGGCCGTCCAGGATGCGCTCGACCGCCTGGCCGAGGGCCGCACCACGATCGCCATCGCCCATCGTCTCTCGACCGTACGCGACGCCGACCAGATCGTCGTGCTCGACCACGGCCGGGTCGTTGAGGTCGGCACTCATGATGAGCTGCTGGCGCGCGGCGGCCGGTATGCCTCGCTCGTTTTCAGGGATGCAGAGGCTGGCGCCGTGACGGCCGATGCTGCGGCCCTTACCGACTCTTAGGAGAACCCTGTCGCGGCCTTGCAAACAGAAACCCGCTAATCGCAAAATCCAAGCGAGAGGAGCGCGTCATGGGTGAGATCAAGGGCTTTGCAAACGTTGTCTTCCCGGCGCGCGACCTGGATGCGGGAGTGGCAGCTTGGACAGCGATGCTGGGCCGGGACCCGGCCTTCGCCAGCGAGGACTTCGCCGTGTTCACCGGCGACGGCGTCGAGGTCGGACTGACCGCCCTTCCCTGGGTCGACCACCCGCTCGTGTTCTGGAAGGTCGATGACATCGAGGATTCCCAGCGCGTGCTCGTCGCCCGCGGGGCGACCGCGCTGGGTGAGGTCGCCGACGGCTCGCTCGCCGAGCTCGGCACGGCCGAGATCACGAACGGCGATCCGGCGACCGGCATCGTCGACATCCCGGGCGGCCGGCTCGCAGTCGTTCGAGCCCCGGACGGCAACCTGATCGGGCTCACCCAGGAGGGCTAGCCGGCGTCGTTAGGGTGCGCGGCGTGTCCGACGCCGCGCACGAGCTCGAGCACAGCGACGAGCACCGGGTCACTCCGCTCGAGCTCTTCTTCGACCTGGCCTTCGTGTTCGGGTTCACGCAGGTCACGAGCCTGCTCGTGGAGGACCCGACGTGGGGTGGGATCCTCCGCGGGATGCTCGTCCTTGCCGCGCTCTGGTGGGCGTGGAGCGGATACGCGTGGCTGACGAGCACATTGGACGTCGACGAGGGTGGCGTCAGGCTGGCGATGCTCGCTTCCATGGGCGCGATGCTCTTCGTCGCCCTGGCGGTCCCGGGCGCCTTCGGAGACGACGCCCTGCTCTTCGGTGTCGTGTACCTCCTCGTCCGCGTCCTGCATCTCGTGCTCTACGCGATCGTCAGTCGCGACGACCCCGACCTCCGCACTGCGCTTCTCCGCATCGTCCCGACCGAGCTTCTCGGGGCGTCACTGCTCGTGGTGGCCGCCTTCGTCGAGGGGGACAAGCGGGTCGCGGTGTGGGTGGTCGCGCTGGTCGTCGACTACTTCGGCCCGGCCGTGAGAGGCCTCCGCGGTTGGCGGATCGCGCCGGAGCACTTCGCGGAGCGGCACGGCTTGATCGTCTTGATCGCCCTCGGTGAGTCGATCATCGCCATCGGCGTCGGCGCGGGGCTCGAGCTGGTGCCGGGAGTGATGGTGGCGGCGGCGCTCGGAATCGTGGTCATCTCGGCGCTCTGGTGGCTGTACTTCGACGTGGCTGCGATCCTCGCCCGGGGCCGGCTCATTGGTGCGAGCGGCGTCGAGCAAGTTCGAATCGCGCTCGGCTCCTACAGCTACTTCCACCTACCGATGGTTGCCGGCATCGTCCTCTTCGCGTTCGGCCTCGAGGAGGCGCTCCACGATGTCGACCACGCACTCGACACCGTGCCGGCCGTGGCGCTCTGCGGCGGCGCCTCCCTGTACCTGCTCGGGCATGTCGCGTCCCTCTTCTTCACGACCAGGCGAGTCTTCCGCCGGCGGACGATCGGCGCATTCGCGTTGATCGCCCTCATCCCGGCGGCGCTCGCGATCCCCGCACTCGCCGCGCTCGCTCTCGTCAGCGCCGTGTGCTCGTTTGTGGTGGCGTACGAGGCGATCCGCCATCGCGAGCATAGGGTCCAGCTCAGGCATCCCGAGCTCGCGGAGTGACGGGTGGATTCTTGATCGAGGTCGACGACCCGCGGCGTGAGGACGTCCGTCGGCTCCTCGAGCAGCACCGGACGTTTGC
This sequence comes from Gaiellaceae bacterium, assembly GCA_036824235.1. Lineage (GTDB taxonomy): Bacteria > Actinomycetota > Thermoleophilia > Gaiellales > Gaiellaceae > JAIBJN01. The sequence continues at coordinate 11,602 of DAITAN010000021.1, forward strand.
CAGCAGCGTCATGCCCCCCGAGGGTGTGCACGTCCTCGAGCCCGACGGGCTCGACCCCACCGTCACGTTCTTCAGCCTGCGAGTCGACGGCGAGCTGCTCGGGATCGGGGCGCTGAAGCAGCTCGACTCGGATCATGGCGAGCTCAAGTCGATGCACACGGCAATCGCGGCGAGGGGGCGGGGCGTCGGGCGCGCGCTGGTCGACCACCTGGTCGCGGTGGCCGCCGGCCGTGGCGCGCGCCGAGTGAGTCTCGAGTGCGGGGCCGGAGACGCATTCGTGCCCGCGCGCTCGCTGTACGCGGCGGCCGGATTCGTGCCGTGCGGGCCGCTCGGTGAGTACGAAGCGACCCCGGACAACGTGTTCATGACGCGCCTCCTCCGCTAGGCGACGGACGCGACGAAGTGCCTGCTTAACGCCCTCTTAACCTGGGTCAACCGGGACTTCACGGGCGCCGGGTTATAAGAAAGCCATGGAATCGGGCGCAGGCTGGAGCCGCATGGGTTCTCTCTTCGTCGCCGCTCTTGTGGGCGGGGGCGCGGCCGTCGCGATCGGGGCGGCAATTGACTCCGGCGAGGGCGGTACGACGACCGTGTTCAACCCGGTCGCGAGCGCGGCCGACTCCTCGAGCCCGATCCAGGCGGACTCCGACGATTCGCTGACCGTCCAGGAGATCTACCAGCACGCCGGCCCCGGCGTCCTCCAGGTCACCTCCACGTCCGTCGACTCGAGCGACCCCTTCTTCGGCCCGCAGGCCCGCGTCTCGCTCGGCTCCGGGTTCGTCATCGACAAGGACGGCTACATCGTCACGAACTACCACGTGATCGAAAGCGCCCGCCAGATCGAGGTCAATTTCTCGGGCGACGACCGCGTCCAGGCGACGATCGTGGGAGTCGATCCCTCCACCGATCTCGCCCTCTTGAAGATCAGCGCGCAGGCCCGAGCTCTCACTCCCCTCCCCCTGGGTGACTCGGATGCAGTGCGCGTTGGGGACGCGGTCGTCGCTATCGGGAACCCGTTCGGGCTCGAGCGCACCGTCACCGCCGGCATCGTCAGCGCTCTCCAGCGCGAGATCACGGCGCCGAACGGCTACACGATCGACAAGGTCATCCAGACCGACGCGGGCATCAACCAGGGCAACTCGGGCGGCCCGCTGCTCAACGCGCGGGGCGAGGTGATCGGCGTGAACTCGCAGATCGAGCCCGGCAACACGGGCACCGGGAATCCCGGCATCGGGTTCGCGGTCCCGTCCGCCACGCTGCGCGAGGTCGTTTCCCAGATCAGGGAAGGCGGTAAGGTCGAGCATGCTTACCTGGGCGTCTTCACCCAGCCGATCGATGAGGTCCTGGCCAGGACCTATCGTCTGCCTGTGGAGAAAGGTGTGATCGTCGCCGAGGTCATTCCGGGCAGCCCTGCCGACGAGGCGGGCATTCGGGACGGCGACCGGCAGGTGATCGTCGGCGGCCAGAGCTACGTGCTCGGCGGCGACATCGTCACGGCGGCGGACGGCGAGCAGGTTGCCTCGGCGGACGATCTGCGCCGGCTCATCGCGGAGAAGGATCCGGGCGATGCAATGACTCTCGACATCCGACGAGGCGAGTCCAAACGAACTGTAAGCGTGACGCTCGGGCGCCGGCCGATAGCACCAAGCGGCTAGAGCGCCCGTGGCCCCTCCCCCCAGGGGCCTGACCGGTCGGAGGCCCGCACTGCCTGCCCGGGCCTCCGACCCTCCTTCTTCCGTCCGTAGACTGCGCGGCGCTCGATGGTGCCGCATCGCTTCGGACGGTCTTCACCCTTCTCGATAGGTCTCGAGGAGGAGCTCTTCGTCGTCGACGGCGAGACGCTTGCCCCCGCGCCCGTCCCTCCGGGCCTGCTGGACGGCGCCCGCTTCAAGGCAGAGCTCTTCACCTCGATGCTGGAGCTGACCACGAGCGTCTGCGCGGACGTGGGAAATGCGGTGGCTGAGCTCGCGGAGCTGCGCGTGGAGGCGAGGCAGCGCCTGCAAGAGTCGGGCCTCGAGCTCGCGGCCGTCGGCACCTGGCCGACCGCGGTGTCCGAGCAGGAGGAGGTGACGCCGAAGGAGCCCTTGCTCCGCTTCGCCGAGTACGCAGGACCTTCGGCGCGCCGCCAGCACTGCGCGGGGCTCCACGTGCACGTGGGCGTGGCGAGCCCCGCGGAATGCATGGGCCGCCTCGAGGCCGTTCTCCCCTGGCTTCCCGTCGTCCTCGCCGTGTCGGCGAACTCGCCGTATGAGGCGAGCGCCGAGACCGGGCTCCTCTCGACGCGCGCGGAACTGCTTGCGCTGCTCCCGCGGAGCGGGGCCCCGCCCGTGTTCGACGGCTACGAGGCGTGGTCGCGCTTCGCCGAAGGCCTCGTGCGCCTCGGACTCGCCGACGACCTCATGCGGCTCTGGTGGGACGTGCGGCCGCACCCCCGTCTGGGGACGCTGGAGGTGCGCGTGCCGGATCAGCCCACGCGGCTCGCCGACACTGCGGCGTTCGCCGCGGTCGTCCACGCGCTGGTCGTTGCCGCCGACCC
>DAITAN010000022.1:0-14092 GCA_036824235.1 Gaiellaceae bacterium
CCGCTGCAGGAGGGCTGCCCCTGCCGGGCGTGCACGGGCTTCTCTCGCGCGTATCTCCGCCACCTCGTGAACCAGCAGGAGCTGCTCGGCCTCGCCCTGCTCTCGGAGCACAACGTCCGCTTCCTGCTCGACCTGACGGCCGGGGCTCGCGCGGCGATCGAGCGCGGTGAGCTCGCTGCCTTCAAGGCGGAGGCACTCGAGCGGCTCGGCCCGCCTCCGGCGGTGGCCGTGGCACCGGCATGACGCCGCTCCCGGCCTGATACGTTTTTCCGGCACAATTGTGTGTCAGACGTCCTTGCGGCGCCCCGTGAGGAATGGGCGCGCGCGGTCGAGACACGTCTAGGAGGCTCAAAGTAGTGGACCCAATCTTTCTCTTCTTCCTCGTGATGCTCGTGTTCCTGTACCTCCTGCTGGTGCGTCCGCAGCGGCAGCAGGCGAAGCGTCATCAGGAGATGCTCCACGGCCTCAACATCGGGGACGAGGTGATCACCGCCGGCGGCGTCTACGGCGAGGTGACGGCCATCGACGACGAGCGCGTCCAGCTCGAGGTCGACGCCGACGTCCGCATCGCCGTCGCGCGGCGTGCGATCGCCAGCAAGGTGAGCCCGGAGGAGTCCGCCGCGATGGCCGATGAGCCGGAGGAGGCGCCCGAGCCCGTGGAAGCGCCCGAGCCGGCGTCGATCGACGACGTCGAGCCTGTGGTGGAGGAACAGGCCCGCCGCTAGGGCCGAGAGCACCACCCGTGCGTCGCTACCTCCTCATCCTGACCGCTCTCTTCGGCGTGATCGCCGGGGTCGCCGTGCTGAGCATCTTCCGCTCGCCGACGCTTGGGCTCGATCTCCAGGGGGGCCTCGAAGTCGTCCTCGAGGCGCGGCCGGAAGCAGGGCAGGAGCTGACCGAGGCTGACCTGGACCGCTCGGTCGAGATCATCCGGAACCGCGTCGACAAGATCGGCGTCTCCGAGCCCGAGATCCGCAAGCAGGGCGACAACCAGATCGTCGTCGACCTCGCCGGCGTCTTCGACCAGGGCCGCGCCGCAGACATCATCGGCCAGACGGCGCAGCTCGAGTTCTACGACCTCCAGGGCGACGCGATGCCGATCTCGCAGAACCCGGCTGACCCGACCGGGATGCCGCAGGCCAGCCCGACGCTTCTGCCGCTCCTGACCGCTGAAGATGCCCTCCCCGAGGGAACGGAGGCGCGTGAGTGGTACCTGTTCTCCGAGTCGAAGTCGCGCCTCGCCGGCCCGGCGCCCACGAAGGCTGCGCTGGCCCAGCAGGTCGAGGGAGGCGAGATTCCCGAGGGCGCCCAGTACTTCGTCGTCCCCGAGGGCACGACGGTCCTCACCTGCGGACACACGTCGAACGACGAAGCGGCCGCGGCGCGACCCTGTCCAGGCGGCGTCTCTGCCGCGTCGCCCTGGTACTACCTGTACCGCTACGAGCCCGACGCCGCCGAGGATCCGAGCCCTGCGCTGACGGGCGATGACCTCAACGCCGACGGCACACGCCAGGACTTCGGCCAGGACGGCCAGCCGAACGTCCTCCTCGACTTTACGAACGAGGGCGGGGACAAGTTCCACGACATCACCCGTGAGCTCTCGTCGCGCGGCGCGCTGCTCGCCCAGACGAACCAAGCCGAAGGCGACCAGGAGCGCGCCTTCGCGCAGAGCTTCGCGATCGTGCTCGACAACGAGATCCGCTCCTTCCCGATCATCGACTTCACCGACCCGCAACTCAGGGACGGCATCGCGGGCGGGAGCGCGGAGATCACGGGCCTCGACGGCCTCGACGAGGCGAAAGACCTCGCGCTCGTCCTCCAGACCGGCGCCCTGCCTGTGGAGTTCGTCCAGGTCGAGCGGACGCAGATCTCCGCCACGCTCGGCGAGGACTCGCTCCGCGAGGCCATGATCGCGGCCCTCGTCGGGCTGATCGCCGTCGCGATCTTCCTGCTCATCGTCTACCGCTTCCTGGGCGTCGTCGCCATCGTCGGCCTCGCCGTCTACGGCGTCTTCCTCTACGGCGCGATCCTCGCCTTCGAGGTGACGATGACGCTGCCGGGCATCGCGGGAATCATCCTCACCATCGGTGTCGCGGCCGACGCGAACATCGTCATCTTCGAACGCATCAAGGAAGAGGTGCGCGCGGGCAAATCGGTGCGCGCTGCCATCGCCACCGGCTACCGCAAGGGCTTCGCCACGATCGTCGACGCGAACGTCGTCACGATGATCACGGCCTTCGTGCTCTTCGCGGCTGCGACGGGCGGCGTCCGCGGGTTCGCCCTCATGCTCCTGGTCGGGACGCTGCTCTCGATGCTGACGGCCGTGCTCGCGACGCGCGCGCTGCTCGGCGTACTCGCGCGCTTCCGCTGGTTCGACAACCCCAGGTTCATGGGTGCCGGCGCCGAGAAGATCCCGGACTGGCAGAAGATCGACTTCGTCGGCAAGCGCCGAATCTGGTTCTCGATCGCGACCGGGCTGCTCGTCGTCTCGATCGCCTTGATCGTGTTCAAGGGCCTCAACCTGGGAATCGACTTCGAGGGCGGGAGCCAGGTCTCGTTCGAGACGCCGCAGCCGACGACGGTCGACCGCGTGCGCGAGGAGGCCGCGTCCGTCGGCCTGGCCGACGCCGTCATTCAGGGCCGTGGGAACGAGACCGACGGTGGCTACACCGAGTTCCAGATCAAGACGGAGACGCTGACCGAGGCGCAGCAGGCGGAGCTGACGACCTCGATCCAACGCGACCTGGACGCCGAGGCGATCGGCGTCCGCAGCGTGTCCGGGAGCTTCAGCGACCAGATCCTGCGCTCGGCGATCCTCGCGATCGTCGTCTCGCTGGTCCTGATCGTCATCTACGTGACGATCCGGTTCGAGTTCGTCTTCGCGCTCCCGATCTTCAGGGCGCTCTTCTACGACGTGACGGTCGCGATGGGCGTATACGCGCTCTTCGGCTGGGAGGTGACGGCCGCGACCGTGGCCGCCATCCTCACCATCCTCGGTTACTCGATGTACGACACGATCATCATTTTCGACCGCGTGCGCGAAAACATCCCGCTCATGCGCAAGTCAAGCTTCGCGGCCATCGCCAACCAGTCGCTCTGGGAGACGATCCGCAGGTCGCTCGCCACGAGCTTCATCACGCTCCTCCCGATCACCTCGCTGATCCTCTTCGGCGGGGAGACGCTGCAGGCGTTCGCGTTCGCGCTGCTGATCGGCATCGGCTCCGGCGCGTTCTCGACGATCTTCATCGCCACGCCGTTCCTCGCGGTGCTGAAGGAGCGCGAGCCCGAGTACGCGCGGCGCAAGGACGCGGGGCTCCAGGAGAAGCTCGACACCGTCGGCGAGCAGTCGGATGGGCGCCCGGACGACGAGCCCGTCGTCGCCGAGGAGGAGGAGGAGGAGGTCGTCGAGCCCGAGGAGGCCGAAGAGGCTGTCACGGCGGACGCGACTCCGGCGGACGGCGGAGGCGACGGCGCAGCCGCCAGGCGGGAGGCGCGCCGCAAGCGAAGGCGTGCGAAGCCACATGGCCGAGCCCGCTAGCGACTCGGAGCGCACGCTCCGCGAGACCGCCGAGGAGCTCTTCCTCGCAGGTGTCGGCGTCGTCTCCCTGACCAAGGACCGCGCCGACGAGCTCGTCGAGGAGCTGGTCGGGCGCGGGAAGGTCAGCCGCGAGGACGCCAAAGAGGTCGTTGACGAGGTCATGGGCCGCTGGCGCAGCGAGGCCCTGCGCGTCGGCGAGCGCGCCGGCTCGACGTTCGCCAGCCTCTTCCGCGAGGTCGGGCTCGTGACCCGCCGTGAGTACGAGGAGCTCGAGCTCAGGCTCGCCCAGCTCGAGCACCGACTGCGCCTGGTCGAAAAGGAGAAGTGAGCGTGAGCTCGAGGCCCGCCGTGCGTCAGCTGGGGCGGATCTCGGAGATCGCCCAGGTCGCCGCGAAGCACGGCTTCGGCTACCTGTTCGAGACGCGCGGCCCCGGTGCCGTTCGCTCTCGCCGCGGCCGCGAGGTCGAGATGGAGGGCGGCGGCTCGCCGCGGGGGCAGCGGCTGCGCGAGATGCTCGACGAGCTCGGGCCGACGTTCGTCAAGTTCGGCCAGCTGCTCTCGACGCGCCCGGACATCGTGCCGCCCGACGTCGTCTTCGAGCTCAAGGCGCTGCAGGACTCGGTCAGCCCGTTTCCCTTCGACCAGGTGCGCGAGGTCGTCGAGTCAGACCTCGGGCTCACCCTCGAGCAGCTCTACCTCGAGTTCGACGAGGTGCCGATCGCAGCCGCGTCGATCGGGCAGGTGCACCGCGCCGTGCTTCCGAACGGCCGCAGCGTCGTCGTCAAGGTCCAGCGGCCGAATGCCCCGCGCCAGATCGAGGCCGACCTCGAGCTCATGTATCAGCTCGCCCGGCTCGCGCGCGAGCGGGTGCGAGCGCTCGAGTTCATCGACACGGTGGCGGTTGTCGACGAGTTCGCGCGCTCGATCCGGCAGGAGCTCGACTATCGCATCGAGGCCAGAAACGCCGAGCAGTTCCACAAGAACTTCGCCGGGAATCCGCATGTCCGCGTGCCGCGCGTCTTCTGGAGCTACTCGCGCTCGCGCGTGCTCACGCTCGAGTTGCTGGAGGGCGTGCAGGTGCGTGACATCGACGTGGCGCGCTACACGATGGAGGAGCGCCGCCGGCTCGCCTACCGGATCGCGGAGGCGTGGATGGCGATGATCTTCCGTCACGGCTTCTTCCACGCCGATCCGCATCCCGCGAACATCCTCGTCCTCGAGCAGACCGACCAGATCGGCCTCGTCGACTTCGGCACGGCGGGCCAGCTTGCGCCGGACGACTCGTCCAAGCTCACCGGCCTCTTCATCGACGTGGTCAACCAGAACGTTGAGGCCATCCCGCGCCGCCTGGCCTCCGTCGGCGTCAGGTACCCGAAGGACAAGGAAGAGGAGTTCGTCGTCGAGCTGCGGGCGATCTTCGACCGCTACTACGGCGCCAGCCTCTCCGAGATCGACCCGATCCAGGTGATCCGGGAGGCGTTCGCGCTCATCTACCGGATGCACCTCACGCTGCCGACGCGCTTCATCCTCCTCGACCGCGCGATCGCCACGCTCGGCTCGGTGGGTGTCGAGCTCTACCCGGACTTCAACGTGTTCGAGGTCGCGAAGCCGTACGCGCGAGAGCTGATGATCGAGCGCTTCACCCCGCAGCGGGTCGCGGCCCGCATGCAGAACGAGGCGCGCAACTACGCGACGATGATGCTCGAGCTCCCGTACCAGGTGCACGACGTGCTCCAGGAAGTTCGGGACGGGCAGATCGAGGTCGGGTTCCGCCACGAAGGTCTGGAGGCCCTGATCCACCGCATGGACACGGCGTTCAACCGCATCGGCATCGCCATGGTGGCCGTCGGCGGCGCCGTCACGTCGGGCATCCTTGCCGCCATGGTGGAGGAGGGCCACAAGATCCTGGGCATCTACTGGGTTGCCGCGGTTGGGCTCTTGCTCTCGACCATCCTGAGCCTCTGGCTCGTGTGGGGCGTGCTGCGCTCCGGGAGGCTGTGACCCCGTCCGAGGCGGAGCTCCTCGAGCGCGTCGTCGCGCTCGCGCGGGCGAACGTGGACGCCGGCGAAGAGCCGTTCGGCTCGCTGGTCGTCCGCGATGGGGAGGTCCTCGGCGAGGGCGTGAACACGACGGCGCGCGACGCCGACCCGACCGCGCACGCGGAAGTCGCCGCGGTGCGCGAGGCGTGCCGCCGGCTGGGAACGATCGACCTTGCCGGCGCGACGGTCGTGACGAGCTGCGAGCCGTGCCCGATGTGCCGCACGGTCGCGGTGCTCGCGGGCGTCACTCGGATCGTCTACGCGGTCCCGGCAGAGGTGGCGGCAGGCTTCGGGTTTGCGCTCTCGCCACCCGGCGCCGAGATCATGGCCGCCTGGCCGCTCCAGGACTTGCTCGAGCATGTCCCGACGCCCGGTGCCGAGGAGCCGTTCGAGCGCTTCGTCGGGTCGGAGAGCGGGAGCCGCCCACGGCCTGTGCGTGAGCTGCGGACGGCGGTGACCGTCGAGGAGTACGACCGGGTGCTGGCCTTCTACCGGGACACGCTGGGCCTGCCGGTCATCGAGGCCTGGGAGGACGGCGAGGCGCGCGGGGTCATCCTCGACGCCGGCCGGGCGACGCTCGAGCTTCTCTCCGTCGCGCAGGCGGAGATGATCGACAGCGTGGAGGTGGGGGAGCGGGTCGCGGGCCCGGTCAGGCTCGCCCTCGAGGTCGTCGACTCGGAGGAGACGGCGCGGAAGCTCGTGGCGGGCGGCGCCGAGCTGCTCGCCGATCCTGTTTTCACGCCCTGGAACGACCTCAACGTTCGCCTGCGGGCGCCGGGCGGGATGCAGCTGACGCTCTTCACGCCCTCGAAGCCCGCGGACTGAGGAGGAGCCCGCGCGCCGCGCGCGAAGGGGGTTGCATGCAGATCCTCTTCCGGTGGCGCCGCCGCAAGGTCATGCGAGCGTGGCGCCGCGGCACGATCGACTACGCGCAGGCGCGCTGGCGCATCGAGCGCCTCGCCCGCGGTCTCTAGAACAAGCGCTCGACGCGCTGCACGCGGTCGAGGCCGCGGTCGACGTGCGCCCGGTCGAAGCCGGGCCCGCCGCTCACTTCGTCCGGCCGGCCGTCGGTGGAGTAAATGACGTCGGCGCCGTCGCCGGCGAACAGGAAGTCGAAATCGTCTCGGCCACGGAGCACATCCGGGCCGCCTCCGCCGACGATTCGGTTCACCATCCTGTCCCCGCGGAGATCGTCGCCGAAGCGGCTCCCGACGATGCTCTCGATGCTGTCGAACTGATCCGGGCCCTCGCCGAGCGCATACCCGTTCTTGAGGTCGACGATGACCCGGGCTCGGGCCTGGGAGTAGAGCAGCGTGTCCCTGTTGAGCCCGCCGTCAATGCCGTCGGTGCCCGGTCCGGGAGCGATCGAATCGATGCCCGGCCCTGCGGTGATGAGGTCGTTGCCCGTCTGGCCGCCGAGCCATTGGGGACCGTCCCCACCCTCGAGGACGTCGTTCCCCGCGCCGCCGTCGAGGATGCTGTAGCGGTCACCGCTGACCAGATGGTCATTGCCATCGTTTCCGTACAGCGAGCCTGAACACGTGGCACAGAGCGAAAGCTCGTCGTCTCCCGGTCCCCCAAGGACGCCGGCATGCCCGGCCACGACAACGCCCGTGTCGTTGCCGTCGCGGAGCCTGACCCACGGCGAGCCCTCCGCGCACGTGACCTCGTTGGCGCTCAGAGCGGTGCAGCCTGCGCCCGGGTCGATGATGGCGCCGTTGTCGACGATGGTTGTGCCGCCGGAGCCCTGGCTGATCTCGACGTCGTTCGTCTCGCCCGTCCCGGCCAGGTAGAAGAGCGTCTCTCCGCTCACCCAGGCCTCCGCGGCACTCGCCGGGGCCGCGACGACGAGCGGGACGAGAGCTATGGCAAGCGCGAGGCCGATGCGCCGCATGCCACAAAGCATACGGAAATCGACCGCTGCGGACGAGTGTGCGCGCCGCTGCGCAAGCCTCGACACGGTCCCGTGCGAAAGGACATCTGGTTCGGCGCAGATGCCGTTGCTAGCGTCGCCGGCATGAGGGATGCCGTCCTGGTCGTCGAGCACGAGGAGCCCACGCGGGCGTTCCTCTCCCAGCAGCTGAGCGACGACGGCTTCGAGGTCTTCGCGGCCGACCGCGCAACGTCGGCGCTCGAGCTCGTCGAAGCCGAGCGCCCCGACCTCGTGCTCCTGGACGCGATCCTGCCCGACGCGTCGGGCTTCGAGCTGTGCGGCCGGCTGCGGGCGGGGGAGCCCGGTAGGGCATGGAACCGCGACGTCCCGGTGATCATGGTCAGCACGCGCGGCGACCCCGTCGACCGCGTCCGCGGTTTCGCCCGCGGCGCCGACGACTACGTCGTGCGGCCGTTCGTCTACGAGGAGCTGGTCGCGCGCATGCGCGCCGTTCTCCGCCGCGCCGGCCGCCCGACCCACCGCTGCCTCGCGGTGTGCGACATCGACATCGACCTCGCCTCCCGGGTCGTCCGCGTCGCCGGCGAGCCCGTCCAGCTCTCGGCGAAGGAGTTCGATCTCCTGGTCGCCCTCGCCGAGGATCCCGAGCGTGTCTTCCGCAAGGAGGAGCTGCTCCGGGACGTCTGGGGCTTCCGCTCCCTGGGGCGCACGCGGACGCTGGACTCCCACGCGAGCCGCCTCCGCCGGAAGCTGAACCGCGAAGGCGAGGCCGCATACGTCCTGAACGTCTGGGGCGTGGGCTATCGGCTGGTCGCCGGCGCCTGACTAGAAAGCGCGGATGAGCAGGTTGATGAGAATGGTGAGGAACAGGGACAGCAGCAGGGAGAGCCCGAGGCAGCCGGGGGAGCATCCGTAGACGCGCACACGACCGGCGCCTGAATCTCGTTGCTCGTCCATGAAGCCCTCTTGTCCAACGCGATTCGCCGTCAAACCGGTGGCGTCACGCAAGCGAGAGGGCGGCCGGAGCCGCCCTCTCCCCTTACGTCAGGCGTAAGCCTCTAGCGCCGCTTCGTCCTCAGCGAGAACTCTTGTGTCTGCGGGTTCAGGTGCTTGAGGTTCCTGGCGCCCTGCTGCTGGAACAGCGGCTTCCAGATGTTCAGCCCTTCGCCGATGTTCGACTCATAGAGCTCGCGGTTGTACCAGTACGTCGACCACGCGCCGGTGACGTCGCAGCAGAAGATCGTTCCGGCCGGGACGGGCTTCGGCGGCGGGTCGCTCCAGGCCACGGTGAACGCGGCCGCCGGGTTCGTGAAGTCGACGACCCACGTACCCGCCTGGTAGTTGCCGCTCACGAGCAGGTTCCGCTTCTTCGTCGGGATCACGTTGTAGTTGTGGAGCGTGCAGTTCTCGGTCGGGCCTTGCGCACGGGGCAAGGTCCAGGTGCCGAGAAGAGCGCCCGTGTCCGTGTCATAGAAGAAGAAGCTCCGGTCGAGCGGCGGGTCGGTCGCCTCGCACGCGGCCGCCACGCCTCCGCCGGGCTCGTGGCCGAAGATCACGATCTCGCCGTCCCAGCTGAACGCCGCGGAGTGGCCGACCGTGACCGTCGGGACGATGACGTGCCGCAGGTGGAGTGGGTTGGTCAGCGATCCGCCCCCGGATCCGCCGAGGCTGAAGAGGTCGAAGCCGTCCCCGCCCGCACATGCAGCCTTCATGACGTCACCGAGGATGACGCCCATGTCGTGGCACGGATGCTCGAGCGGCTCGGAGCCGATCCAGCGTGCATCGTCCGGGCTTCTGAGAGGGACTTCGACGATGTCGATGAAGTTGCACCCACCGGCCGCGTTCGAGTAGACGATCACGCGGCCGTTGCGCTTGTCGGGAACGAGCGTGGCCGTGTGGGAGCCGCACTGGAGCTGCACGGATGCGATCAGCTCGGGGTTTTTCTTATCCCCGATGTCGAAGACGTGCACGCCCTCCCAGCCGGCGGGAACCGCCTGGCCGTCGCACGTGAGGCCCGCGCCGAAAGGCCCAGGCGAGCCGGCGGCCGTGTTCCACGAGCGGACGAGGATGTTGTTCCAGACGACCACGTCGCCCTGGTTTCCGTCGCAGAACGTCCGCGAGACGGTCTTCGGGTTCCTGGGATCTTTGATGTCCCGGATCGAGAAGCCGTCCCAGTTGCCCTGGTAGGCGAAGCGCCCCCAGAACGCGATGTCTGTGTTGATGTCCGGGTTGGCGCCGCCGAAGCCGCCGAGGACGGCGGGCTCCTCGATGTGGCCGAGCGGCGCGAGGTTGACGGCCGGATCGGTCGTGTGGCCGGCGCCGGCGGCGAACGGGAACGAGAGCAAGCCGCAGACGAAGGCCCCTAGGACCAGGACGCGTAGAGCTCGTGGCATGGTCACCTCCTGTTGGGACAAACCGGTTGCAGGCGACTGCCGAAGGCCCCCCGGAGGCCCGGCCTCACGCGCGAAGAGAACTGGCGCATCGGCTCCCCAATCGCCTGCTGCGCGCCGATTCTCCTCCTCGGACTACGTGACGTCAAGCACGAATTCGGAGACGCCGAGGGCGGCCGCGAAACGGCCGCCCTCGGGTCGATCCGACGCCGTGCGGGCTACTTGCTCTTGCCCCGCTTGGCCTTGATGGTGAACTCCTGCGTCTGCGGATTCAGGTACGCAAGGTTGAAGTTCCCGTTCACCTTGGCGCCCGTGTACTCGAAGATGTTCAGGCCCTCGGTGATGTTCGTCTCGTAGATGTAGTCGTTGTACCAGTACGACGACCACGCGCCTCCGAGATCGGTCGGGACGATCGGGGGCGGGTCAGACCACGCGAGCTCGACGGGGTTCGCCGGATCCGTGAAGTCGACCACGCTCGTGCCCGACTGATAGCTGCCGTGGACGAGGACGTCACGGCCGCTCTTCAGCGGGATCGTGTTCAGGTTGTGCAGGGTGCAGTTCTCGGTCGCGGACTGCGTTCTCGTCATCGTCCACTGGCCGAGCTTCGCGCCCGTGCTGCCGTCGTAGAAGAAGTACGTGCGGTTGAGCGGAGGATCGGTCGCCTCGCACTCCGGCGCGACACCGCCGCCGGGCTCGTGCCCGAAGACGATGACTCCGCCGTCCCACGACCACGCAGCCGAGTGCCCGATGGTGACGCCGGGCTCGGTGACGTGGAAGAGGAGGTTGGGGTCGGTGAGCGAGCCGCCGTTGGAGCCGCCCAGGCTGAAGACCCGTACGCCCTCGCCGCCGGCACAGGCTGCCTTCATCGTTTTGCCGAGGATGACGCCGATGTCGTGGCAGGTGTGGTCAGAGGGCTCCTGCCGGATGAAGGATGCGTCCCCCGGGTCCTTCAGCGGTACCTGGAGGATGTCGATCCACGGGCACTCGTTGTTCGAGTTGCTCGAGTAGACGATCAACCGGTTGTTCTTCTTGTCCGGGATGCCCGTCGCGGTGTGCGTGCCGCAGGGAAGGTCGATCGAGCCAACGAGCTTCGGGGCCGTCTTATTCGAGATGTCGAAGATGTGGACGCCCTCGAAGCCGGCCGGGACCGGTTGCCCGCCGCACGTCGTCGTCCCGGACGCCGCGGCGTCCCAGGTGCGGACGACGATGTTCTTGTAGACGACCACGTCACCCTGACCGCCGTCGCAGAACGCGCGGCCTACCTGCTTGGGGTTGTTCGGGTCGCGAATGTCTCGGATGTTGAAGCCATCCCAGTTCCCCTGGATGGCGAACTTACCCTGGAACGCGATGTCCGTGTGGATGTCCGGGTTCCCGATGGCCGGATTGAGCAGGCTCGCCGGCTCGAGGATGTGGCCCCGAGGGACGAGATTCGGCGTGTGCGGGTCAGTGGTGTGACCGGCCCCGGCCGCGAGCGGGAACGCAATGATCCCGACCGCGAGCGCAAGGAGGACCGGCACGCGAAACAGATGCTTCATCTCCACCTCCTACCTGGCAGTCCGCGAGATTTCAGGCAGGCGGGCGACGCCATGGTCGGGCTGGAATGGTGCAAGCAATTGAACAACGGCCCCTCCCGCGTGCCTGCTGAGGCCGGAAGTATGCCTTGTCATCCGGTTTAGTGCCAGAAAACCTGAGCGGCCGCCTTTCGGCGGCCGCTCGAGAGAACCTTTCGGCTGTTCGGTCTAGCGGTCGATCGTGAACAGCGCGCTCTGCGGGTTGGAGAACGGCACCCGGAGGTTCTGGATGACAGCCGGGTCGTCGAGGCGCCACACGAGGAGGCCCCAGACGAGGTCGGACTGGTAGATCCGGCCGTTGTACCAGTAGGTCGACCAGTCGCCGCCCTCGAAGCCGTCCGCGAACGCGGGCGGGTCGGCGTAGGCGATCTCCTCCGCCGCCGCCGGGTTTGTGAAGTCGACGACGCTGATGCCGGACATGTAGTTGCCGGACACGAGCACGTAGCGCGGCTTGCCGTTCTTGTTCTTCAGCGGCACGACGTTGTAGTTGTGGATCGTGCACGCCTCGTCGAGGCCCTGGTCGCGCGGCATGACGAACTTGCCGAGCAGCTCGCCGGTCTCGACGGAGAAGAAGAAGTACGACTTCATGTCGTCCGTCTGCACGCCCGCGGTTCCCGGGAAGACCGTGCCGGTCTTCGTGCAGCGCGGCTGCACGCCGCCGCCCGGCTCCCAACCGAAGACGACGACCTTGCCGTCGTACGTGAAGGCGGCCGAGTGACCGGAGGACGGGATCCCGGGGAGGATGTGGTGCATCATCACCGGGTTGTCGAGGGTTCCGCCGTCGGGCCCGCCGAGGCTGTAGATGCCCAGGCTGTTGCCGCCCGCGCACCCGAGCTTCATGGCCGAACCGAGGATGACGCCGATGTCGTGGCACGGGTGCTCCTCGGTGGGGATCTGGCGGAGGAGCCGCGCGCCGGCCGGGTTCGCAAGCGGGATCTCGACGATGTCGAAGTTCTGACACGTCCCGCTCGAGCTCCCAACGTAGACGATCAGCCGGTTGTTCGCGAGGTCGGGGATCATCGTCTGCGTGTGCGATCCGCAGGCGAGGTCGACTGACGCGATCAGGTCGGGGTTCTTCTTGTTCGTGATGTCGAAGATGTGCAGCCCCTCGAAGCCGGGCGGCACGAAGTCACCGTCGCAGGAGGCTCCCGCAGCGCCCGTGTTCGAGTTCCACGAGCGGCTGAGGATGTTCCCGTAGATGGCGATGTCGCCCTGGTTTCCGGGCACGGCGCCGGTCGGGTTCTTCGGCGCGCACTCCTCGTAGTCGATGATCTCCTTCGGCCGCGACGGATACGTCACGTCGACGAGCCGGAAGCCGTTGTAGTGGCCCTGGACGACCATGTCGCCCCAGAAGGCCAGGTCCGAGTTGATGTAGTTCGAATCCGGGCCGCTGGTCGGGACGCTGCGCTCGGAGAACGAGAGCGCCGTCAAGTTGGGCGTGACCGCCCAGTTGGCGACGAGTGGGACCGGCGGGGGCGTCGCGCTCAACGGAGACGCAACGAGGCCAATTGCCAGTGCGGAAAGCACCAGCAGTAGTCGGAGCTTCACGAGCACCACCTCCATTTGCTCACGGGGAAGCCCTGTGCGGCCGGCTCCCCTCTGCCTGCCTACAGCGGGGAGTCTCTTGGACTTTTAGTGCCACTGTCAAGAACGAGGGAGGCCGCCTTGCGGCGGCCTCCCGTTCGAGCGTTGCAATCGAGCGACGCTTACCTGTCGATCGTGAACTCCTGGGTCTGCGGGTTGAGGTGGCCGGTCCGGAGGTAGCTGTCCACCGCCGGGTCGTTCAGCCGCCAGATCGTGAGCCCGCGCGTCATGTCGGACTCGTAGATCCGCCCGTCGTACCAGTAGCTCGACCAGTCGCCGCCGCCCTCGATGCCGACCGGAGGATCGGGGTCGACGAGAGGCGGAGGATCGGCGAACGCGATCTCCTTGGCGTTGGTCGGGTCACTGAAGTCGACCACGTTCGTCCCCGCCTGGTAGGCGCTCGAGACGAGGATGTAGCGCGGCTTGCCGTTCTTGTTCTTCAGCGGCACGACGTTGTAGTTGTGCCACGTGCAGTTCTCGAGGTCCGTCTGAGGCCTCGGATGCAGGAACGAGCCCAGCTGGTCGCCGGTCTCGACGTCGATGAAGAACACCCTCCGGTTGACGTCGGCGCTCGTCGCCTGGCACTGAGCCTGCGTGCCGCCGCCGGGCTCGTGCCCGAAGACCAGGACCTTGCCGTCCCAGGTGAACGCCGCCGAGTGACCGACCGTGACGCCCTCGACCATCTTGGAGTAGAGGATCTTCGGGTCGGTGAGCGATCCGCCCTCGGCCGGGTCGATCGTCCACACCGTGTAACCGTCGTGCCCGGCGCACGCGACCTTCATCGTGTCACCGAGGATCACGCCGGTGTCGTGGCACGAGCGCTCCGGGGTCTCGGGCATCATCGCCGTGGCGACCTTGCCCGAGGCGGGCAGGCCGGCCTTGATCACGTTGCCGTCGGTCTGCGAGACCATCATGGCCGGGATATTGACCGTGTGGCCCGGATCCTCTCCGCCCAGCGTGATCGGGGCCCCGGCCACGTTGTTCACGACGACCACGGCGACGGCTCCCGCCGCCTGGGCATTCTGCGCCTTCAGGAGGAACCCGCAGCCGGTCGGGCCGCGGTCGACGACCGCGATCGC
>DAITAN010000023.1:0-14076 GCA_036824235.1 Gaiellaceae bacterium
CACCCGCGGAGTCGAGCGCGGCCCGGGCCTCGAGCAGGCTGCGACCGAGGGCGCGTCCCAGGGCCGGCCTCCCGACTCCGACGCGGGCGTGCGGGCCGGCGCGCACGATCGTCTCGGCAAGCCCGAGGATCTCCTCCTCGCTGGCCGCCTCGACGAGGAACACCGCACGGTCGCGCCTCGCGGTCGAGAGGTAGCGCACGCTGCGGCGATCGAGCTCCTCGGCCACCTCGCGGCGCACCTGCTCGCCGCTCTGCCCGTTGCGCGGCGCGGCGAGGAGCGCTGCGTAGCTCTCGCCAGGCTCGAGCCCGAAGGCGGCCATGCGCCTGCCGGTCTCGCGGTCGTCCAGGCGCTCGCCCTCGAGGTCCTCGAGGAGGTCGCCGGCGAGACGGAGCTCGGCCGCGCTCACTGCGCGGCGCCGCGAGAGCTCGAAGGCGAGCGCGGTCTGGCCGTGGTGGAGGACGAGCTTGTCGTACTCCTCGAACGGCCTGCCCTCGCGCGCCGCCCGGAGCATGGCCACCTCGCCGCCGGCGACGACCGGAAGCTCGAGCGCGCCCTCGAAGGAGATGCGACGCCGGCCGTGGCGCTCGCTCACCACGCGCCCGCTCTCGTCCACGAGCGCCAGGCTGCAGTCGAGGTGGTTGCAGACCACGGCGAGGAGCGCCTGGAGCCCGCGGCCCCGGATGACGGCGTCCGCGAGGCGCTCGTGCACCGCGAGCGCTCGCGTGAGCTGCTCCAGCTGCTCGCTGGCGAGGTGCGAGAACGCCGCCTTCGTGATGGCGACGAACGGCAGCTCGTATGGAACCGCGATCGTCGGGAAGGAGAGCTTGTCCGCCTCCTCGACCATCGGCGCGGGCACATCAGGGAAGCCGAAGCCGATTCCGAAACCGAGGCCCGCGAGCCCGTTCTTGGCCAGGCGGCGCACGTAGGCGCGCTGCCCGGCCGCCTGCCCGCCCACGCCGAGACCGGTCGTGAGCAGAAACTCGCCGCCCTCGAGGAATTCGGTCGGGTCGGCCAGCTCCGAGACGTGGAGCCAGCTGACCTCGTTGGCGAGCCCGTCCGCGCCCGCCGCGACCGACAGCTCGAGGCCGGGCATGTGGAGGATGTCCCGAACCGTCAGCATGTCAGCGTTTTCGACGTCAGGGCCAAACGCTACGCCGCAAAGCGGCGCAAGGCAACGGACATCGGTGCCGCGCTTAGGACGCCCCGGCCAGGTCTAGCGGCCTTCGTAGACCTTGCCGGCCTTGGCGATGCCGCGCGCGATGATGTAGCCGACCGAGAGGAACACCGTCGCCTGGAGGAACGCGTTCCAGCCCACCTCGTCAGCGGCGAGCGTGACGATGAGGGCGACTACCCAGGCAACCAGGAAGACGATCAGCTCGCCGGGCGGCGCCGGCATCGCGGGGACCCCGTAGTACGGCCGTTCGTAGCTCTGCGGCGGGGGCGGCGGGGGCGGCGGCGTGCTCGACATGCGTCTCCTTCCTCGGGCGGTCGGGCGCATCGTAAATGCTCAGGCGGGTTCCCGTAGGTCGGCGGGTTACGATGGCCGGGGTCGTGCAGCTCTTCCACTACCACCTCGTGACGAGCAAGGTGAGGCTCCTCGAGGCCCGCTATCTCGGCAAGCTCGGCTTTGGCCTCCTGGGCCGGTACGGCTGGAAGGGCGAGGCTTCCGAGTGGTTCGAGGCGGGCACCTCGTGGGAGGAGCTCGACTCCATGGGGTTCCGCCTGCGGCTCGTCGAGCTGGCCCGCGGCGCCGTCAACGTCGTGCTCCAGCCCGGCCACTGGGAGCACCCGCGAGTCGACCACATCGGCATCGCGCTCGACGACGACGGCTTCACCGAGGCGCTCGAGCGGGCCGCCGACCTCGGCCTCAAGATCCAGGACCATCCGGGCAAGCGGACGTTCATCGCCACCGAGGCCGGCTACCGGCTCGAGGTGCACCCGCCGCGCGACTGGATCGAGGACCTTCTCGGCAACGTCGACGAGCTTCGGCTCGGCGAGCTACACCTGCGGGCGCAGGACCCCGAGGAGAAAGCCGTCGCGCTCTCGGAGATCCTCGGCGTCGACCGGCTGGACACCGACGTGCTCGTTGGCGACACGCTCGTCCGCTTCGAGCCCGGCGGGCCCGAGGGGCGGCCGGAGCTCGTAGCCGAGGTCCTGCTGTGACCTCATACGGCGAGGCCGGCGTCTCGCTGGTCAAGGCCGAGGAGGTGGTCGAGCGGCTGCGCGCCGCCGTCGAGTCGACGCGGACGGAGGCGGTCGAGGGGCACCTCGGCTCGTTCGCGGGCCTCTTCGCGCTCGACGACGAGAGGCTGCTCGCGGCCACGACGGACGGCGTCGGCACCAAGCTCATCCTTTCCCGGAGAGCGGGCCGCCTCTTCGACGCGGGAGTCGACCTCGCCGCGCACTGCGCGAACGACCTCGCCACGACCGGGGCCGAGCCCCTCTTCTTCCTCGAATACGCGGCGGCCGGCACACTCGACCTGGCCGAGGTGGCCGAGCTGGTGGGCGGCGCCGCCTCAGTCTGCCGCGCCGCCGGCTGCGCGATCCTCGGCGGCGAGACCGCGGAGCTGCCGGGCATCTACCGCGAAGGCGAGCTCGACTTCGCAGGAACGATGGTCGGTCTCGTGCGGCGCTCGGAGCTCGTGGACGGGTCCCGGTGCGAGCCGGGCGACGCGGTGCTGGGCCTGCCGTCGAGCGGGCTGCACGCCAACGGCTTCACGCTGGTGCGCCGGGTGCTCGGCGAAGACGACTTCGACGCTGACCTGCTGCTCCCGCCGACCCGCCTCTACCTGGACGACGTTCGAAGCCTGCGGGGACGAAGCGACGTGCGTGCGCTCGCCCACATCACGGGCGGCGGCATCCCTGGGAACCTGCCCCGCGCCCTCCCGCCGGGTCTCGGCGCACGCATCGACCCGGCCTCGTGGGATCGACCGCCCGTTTATGCCTGGCTCGACGAGCGCGGTGTGGGCGAGGAGGAGCAGCGCCGGGTGTTCAACCTCGGCGTCGGCTTCTGCGCGGTCGTGCCGGAGGCCGAGGCGAAGGAAGCCGCCTTCCCGGTGATCGGGCGGCTCGAGGAGGGGATCGAGGGAGTCGCCTGGGCGGACGAGGCGTGATCGGCGTCCTCGTCTCGGGACGCGGCTCCAACCTCCAGGCTCTGATCGACCAGGATCTCCCGATCGCCGCGGTGGCCTCGAACGTCGCCGGCGCGGGGGCGCTGGGGCGCGCCGAGCGCGCCGGGATCCCGACCCACGTCTTCGAGCTCGGCGCCTATCCCTCGCGGGAAGACCGCGACCTCGCCGTGAGCGAGTGGTTCGCCGGAAGCGGCGTCGAGCTCGTCGTCTGCGCCGGGTACATGCACCTCCTCACACCCGCGTTCGTGGAGCGGTGGACGGCGATCAACGTCCATCCATCGCTTCTCCCCGCCTTTCCGGGGACGACGCCGATTGAGGACGCCCTCGCGGCCGGCGTGGCCGAGACCGGGGTGACCGTGCACTTCGTCGACGAGGGCGTGGACTCCGGGCCGGCGATCTTCCAGGAAGCCGTGCCCGTCAAGCCGGGGGACACCCCCGAGACGCTGCGCGAGCGCATCCACGCGGTCGAGCACCGCCTCCTGCCCGAGGCCGTTCGCCTCTATCTGGCCGGGGCCTTACGCTCCTAGTCCCAGCATGCAGGTATCCAGGGCGCTGATCTCCGTGTTCGACAAGGACGGCCTCGACGTCTTTGCACGCGGGCTCAGCGACCTCGGGATCGAGATCGTGGCGAGCGGCGGCACGGCCGCCTACATCGGGGAGCTCGGCATCGACGTCGTCCCCGTCGAGGAGCTCACCGACGTCCCCGAGCTCCTGGGCGGCAGGGTGAAGACCCTCCACCCGCGCATTCACGCCGGCATCCTCGCCCGCCGTGGGCGCGAGGTCGACCTCGACGAGCTCCGCGAGCAGGGCATCCGCACGTTCGACCTCGTCTGCGTCAACCTCTACCCGTTCCAAAGCGTCGCTGCGCGCCGGAACGTGCGCGAGGAGGACGCCGTCGAGATGATCGACATCGGCGGGCCAGCGCTCCTGCGGGCCGCCGCGAAGAACTTCGTCGACGTTGTCCCGCTCTGCGAGCCGGAGCGCTACGGGGAGATCCTGGAGCGGCTTCGGAACGGCGGCATCGAGCTGGACGACCGCCGCCGGCTCGCCGCCGAGGCCTTCGCCCACACGGCGGCCTACGAAGCGTCGATCGCCTCGTGGTTCGCAGACATCGAGACCTTCCCACCGCAGCTCCTCCTCTCCCTGGAGCGCGTGGACGAGCTCGTCTACGGCGAGAACCCGCACCAGCGCGCGGCCTACTACGCGGAGGCCGGCGTCCGCCGCCACCTGCTCTCGCGCGTCGAGCAGCTCGGCGGCCGCGAGCTCTCGTTTAACAACCTCAACGACCTTGACGCCGCGCGGGCGATCGTGCGCGAGTTCACGCTGCCGACCTGCGCGATCGTCAAGCACGCGAACCCCTGCGGCTGCGCCGTGGCGGCGTCCATCGAAGAGGCGTACGAGAAGGCGCTCGCCTCCGACCCGGTCTCGGCCTACGGCGGCGTCGTCGCGCTCAACCGCAAGGTGTCCGCGGAGCTCGGCGCCCATCTCGCCGAGCAGTTCGTGGAGGTGCTGATCGCGCCCGACTACGACGACGCGGCGCTGGAGGCCCTGGCGGCCAAGGAGTCGCTGCGCCTCCTCCGCGACCGGGAGCGGCGCGGATCCACGCCGGGAGACCGCGACTTCCGACGCGTGCTCGGAGGGTTCCTCGTCCAGGACGCCGACGCCGAGGTCGACGACCGGGAGGGCATGAAGGTCGTGACCGTGAAGCACCCGGACGAGACCGGCTGGGGCGACCTCCTCTTCGCCTGGCGCGTCGCCAAGCACGTCGCCTCGAACGCGATCGTGATCGCCAAGGACCTGCAGACGATCGGGATCGGCGGCGGCCAGATGAGCCGCGTCGACGCCGTCCGCCTCGCGCTCGAGAAGGCCAAGGAGCACGGGCACGACCTCCAGGGGGCCGTGCTCGCCTCGGACGCGTTCTTCCCCTTCGCCGACGGGCCGCGCCTCGCCCTCGACGCCGGCGTGACGGGCTTCATCCAGCCGGGCGGCTCGAAGCGCGACGACGAGGTCGTCGAGGCGATCGCGCCCGCCGGAGCGATGATGGTCTTCGCCGCGCGGCGACACTTCCGACACTGACCGTGACCACCGCGCCCGCACCGATTCCGACACGCTCTCCCCGGTGGCTGCTCGTGCCCCTGGCCGGCTTCGCGGTCGTCTCCCTGCTCGCAGGCTTCCTCGCCGAAGCCGAGCTCGACCGCGAAGGCGGTTACTTCGATCTCTTCTTCAGCGACACCATCCACCTCAAGGTCTGGCTGGCGAGCGCCGCCGTGGCGCTCGGGCTGGCCCAGCTCCTCACGGCCGCGTGGATCTTCCGCAAGCTTCCGTGGCGACGGCCCGCATGGATTCCCGGCGTCCACCGGTGGACGGGGCGGCTCGCCTTCCTCCTCACGCTCCCGATCGCGTACCACTGCATCTTCAAGCTCGGGTTCCAGAGCGGCGACGACCGCGTCCTCGCCCATTCGCTGCTCGGCTGCGCCTTCTACGGGGCCTTCGCCGCCAAGGTCCTCGTCGTCCGCCTGCACCGGTTCCCAGGCTGGGTGCTCCCGACGGCGGGCGGCCTCCTCTTCGCGACGCTGATCGCCGTCTGGTACACGAGCGCGGTCTGGTTCTTCCGCCTCGTCGGCGTCGGCCTCTGATCCGGACGCCGACGCACTACGCTACGCCCGTGGCACGCGACTATCCGACCGTCCTCGACCTCGTCGGGAACACGCCGCTCGTGCGCCTCCAGCGCGTCGGGCGCGAGCTCGGCGCGACGCTGCTCGCCAAGCTCGAGTACATGAACCCGGGCGGAAGCGTGAAGGACCGCATAGGGATCCGCATGATCGAGGCGGCAGAGCGCGAGGGGAAGCTGCGCCCGGGCGGGACGATCGTCGAGCCGACGAGCGGGAACACCGGCGTGGGACTCGCGATCGCCGCAGCCATCAAGGGTTACCGCTGCGTCTTCGTGATGCCGGACAAGATCGCCGAGGAGAAACGCGCGCTGCTGCGCGGCTACGGCGCCGAGGTCGTCATCTGCCCGACCGCCGTGCCACCCGAGTCGCCGGAGAGCTACTACTCGGTCTCCAACCGCCTGGCCGAGGAGATCCCGGGCGCGTTCAAGCCGGACCAGTACTCCAACCAGGCGAACCCGCAGGCGCACTACGAGACCACCGGGCCTGAGATCTGGGAGGCGACCGGCGGCGAGCTCGACGCGATCGTGTTCTCGGTCGGCACCGGCGGCACGATCTCGGGAACCGCACGCTTCCTCCGGGAGCACAAGCCCGACCTCCTGGTCGTGGGCGCGGATCCGGAGGGCTCGATCTTCTCCCAGCCGGACAACGTTCACCCCTATCTCGTGGAGGGCATCGGCGAGGACTTCTGGCCGACCACCTACGACCCGTCGCTCGTGGACGAGTACATCACGGTCTCGGACGGCGACTCGTTCCGGACTGCCCGGCGGCTCGCGCGCGAGGAGGGGCTGCTCGTCGGTGGCTCGGGCGGAACGGCGGTGTGGGCGATGCTCGAGGT
The DNA here is from genome assembly GCA_036824235.1 of Gaiellaceae bacterium. Classification (GTDB taxonomy): domain Bacteria; phylum Actinomycetota; class Thermoleophilia; order Gaiellales; family Gaiellaceae; genus JAIBJN01. The sequence goes on from DAITAN010000023.1 coordinate 6,639, forward strand.
GGCGAAGCGCCTCGGGCCGGAGGCGACGCTCGTCACGCTCATCCCGGACACGGGTCGCGGGTACCTCTCCAAGGTCTTCGACGACAACTGGCTCATGGAGCACGGCTTCCTCGAGCGGGAGGCGCCCGCGCCGACGATCGAGGAAGTGCTGACGTTCAAGCGACGCCAGGAGCCCGACGTCCCCGAGCTCGTGACGGTCCAGTCGCATCAGCAGATCGGCGACGCGGTCGACCTCATGCAGCGCTACGGCATCTCGCAGATCCCGGTCGTTCGCCACGAGAGTGTCGAGTCCCTGGCAGACCTGGTCGGCTCGATCCGCGAGCGTGGCCTCTTCGAGCGCGTCTTCCGCAGCCCGGAGTCGCTCGGGGAGGAAGTGGCCGCCGCCATGGAGCCGCCGCTGCCCGCCGTCGAGATCGACGAGTCGGTGGACACCGTCTTTGCCGACCTCTCCGCCGGCAATCCGGCGGTTGTCGTCGCGCGCCGCGGAAAGCCTGTCGGCGTCCTCAGCCGTGCCGATCTCCTCGAGTACCTCGCGCACGGCCGCTCTTCGACCGACGGCCTCTAGCCCGTTCGCACCAGTCCCAATGCCGGCACGCATCCGTGTTCGGAGAGGACGGGCTGCGTAGACTTCGACCATGGACTTCGAGACGCGCGCGATTCACGACGGGCAGGAGCCCGACCCTACGACCGGGGCGGTGATCACGCCGATCTACCAGTCGTCGACGTACGCCCAGGACGACGTCGGAGTGAACAAGGGCTACGACTACTCGCGCGCCGGGAACCCGACGCGGACGGCGCTCGAGACCTGCCTCGCCTCGCTGGAAGGCGCCGAGCACGGGCTTGCCTACTCGTCCGGGCTCGGGGCGACGACGACGGTTATGCATCTCCTCGAGCCGGGCGACCACGTCGTCTGCGTGAACGACGTCTACGGCGGCACATACCGACTGTTCTCCCAGGTCTACGAGCCGAAGGGCTACCGCTTCACGTTCGTCTCGGCCGCGGAGATCGAGGCCGGCCTCGAGGAGCATCTGGAAGAGCGGACGCGCATCGTCTGGGTGGAGACGCCGACGAACCCGATGATGAACGTGATCGACATCGAGAAGGCCGCGCAAGCCGCGCACGCGGCCGGAGCGATGGTCGTCGTCGACTCGACATTCGCAACGCCCTTTCTCCAGCGGCCACTCGAGCTCGGCGCCGACATCGTCGTCCATTCGACGACGAAGTACCTGAGCGGCCATTCGGACGTGATCGGGGGCTTCGCCGCGACCAACGATCCCACCGTCGCCGAGCGGCTCAGGTTCCTCCAGAAGTCCCTCGGCGCGGTGCCGGGCCCGTTCGACTGCTGGCTCGTCCTGCGCGGCCTGAAGACGCTTGCCGTGCGCATGGAGCGCCACTGCGAGAACGCGCGCGCCGTGGCCGCGCTCCTCGCGGAGCATCCCGCGGTCGAGAAGGTCTTCTACCCAGGCCTTCCGGACCACCCGGGCCACGACATCGCGGCCCGCCAGATGCGCGACTTCGGCGGCATGATTTCCTTCCTCGCAGGCAGCGAGGACGAAGCCAGGACGATCGTCGGCCGCACGAAGGTCTGGACGCTCGCGGAGAGCCTGGGCGGCGTCGAGAGCCTCATCGAGGTACCGGCCCAGATGACGCACGCCTCGACCGCGGAGTCGGCCTTCGCCATACCCGGCAAGCTGATCAGGCTCTCGGTTGGGATCGAGTCCGCGGCGGATCTCGTGGCCGACCTCGAGCAGGCGCTCGCCGCCGTCGGCTCGAAGTCTTCGGCCTAGCTACTCAGGCGCCCAGGCCGGGAAGTTGCCGATCAGCCCGTCCGGCCGGGCGATTCGCGCCGATCCGTCCGTGGGGACGAAGACGACCGAGCCCTCCTCGTCGACCGCAAGCCAGCGCCCGTCGGGCGACCAGTCCGGAAATTTCTGCGGCCGCCCGGGATCGCGGGAGAGGTTGCGGGCACGGCCGCCCTCGGCGGGGATGACGAACACATCGAAGTCGGCCGTCCGTTCCGGGTCGTACGCCGGCGGTTCGAAATCCTCCGGGGTGGCCCGGGTCGAATGGAAGACGATCTGCGTCCCGTCCGGCGACCAGGTCGGATACATGTCGTAGGCAGGGCTCTCCGTCAACTGGCGGAGACCGCTGCCGTCCGCATTGACGACGAAGACGTCGTAGTTCGGATCCCCATGCAGGCTGGTCCCGCCGACATGCGAGGCGAAGGCGATCCGCATTCCGTCCGGCGACCAGGCCGGATACTCGCCCCAGATGTCGGTGACACGCCGGACGCCGGAGCCGTCGGCGCCCATCACGAAGATCCGCAGCTCGCCTTCCCGGTCGGAGGCGAAGGCGATCTGTTCGCCGTCCGGCGACCAGGCGGGCGACCAGTCGTTCGCGGGGCTCGCGGTCAGATTGCGCACGCCGGACCCGTCCGCCGACGACACGTAGATCTCGTCGTTGACGTTGACCCCTGTGCGTGAGTCGCGGTAGACGAGCCGCGAGCCGTCAGGCGACCAGTCGGAGTCGAACTGGGGGCCCGGGGCAGTGACCACGACCTCCCGGCCGCTCCCGTCGGCCTCGACGACCGCGAGGTCGTCGTCAACCGAAACCGCCAGCCGGCCTGCAGGCGGCGTCAAGGGCGCAGCCACCGTGTCTGTCTCTTCCGCGCTCCCGTCGCACGCGGCAACGACGAGCGCGATCAGCGCGAGGAGAGGAAGCCTCCGGTACACACAGCCCCTACACCTCGGAAGGCGCGGGAGTTCCCGCGAGGACGGCCGCGTACGCGTCCTCGTAGTCCCGCACCATGCGCGCGGCCGAGAAGCGCTCCTCGACGGACCTGCGGCATTCCATCAGCTCGATCCGGTCGGCGTCCGGAAGCGCGTCGGCCATCTCGCGGTAGTCGTCCACAATGATTCCTGAGCGCCCGTGCTCGATCACCTCGGGAACGGCACCGCAGCGGGTCGCGATCACCGGCGTCCCGCAGGCCATGGACTCGATCATCACCAGCCCGAACGGCTCCTCCCATTCGATGGGGAAGAGCGTCGCGCGCGCGTTCTGGAGCAAGGCGACCTTCTTGCCGTGGCTCGTCTCGCCCAGGTACTCGATGCCGTTGCCGAGGTGCGGCGCCACGTAGGTCTCGAAGTACTCCCGCTCGGCCGGCTCCCGCATCTTCCCGGCGATCTTGAGCGGGACGCCCGCCTGCTGCGCGACCTCGACGGCGCGATGGCAGCCCTTGTCCTCGCTCATGCGCCCGAGGAAGAGCAGGTATTCCCCGCGCGACGAGTGCACCGGGTAGGCGTCGAGGTCGAGGGCGTTGTGGCAGTTCGCCACCCAGTGGAGGTCCGGCTGAGGCCGGCGCTGGTTCAACGAGAGCGAGATCAGCCCGACGTCGGGCGCCACGCGGCCGAGCGACGCGTAGAGCTCACCGTCCGCGCCGGTCATTGGGCCGTGCACCGTGTGGACGAGTGGAGTCCCGCCCGCGCCGCCGATCGCCGCCGCCAGCGGGCCCGAATGGTCGTTGACGATGTCGAACTCGCCCGCGCGCTCGAGGCACGAGAGTGCGTGCCGCAGCTCGGTCGCCGTCTTCCCGATCTGCTCTGAGGGCGCCGTCGGGTACACGGACGCGAGCTCGGCCTTCGTCTCGGAGTCACCGGAGGCGAAGAGCGTCACGTCGTGCCCAGCCTCGGCGAGGCCGTCCGCCAGCAAGGACACCACCCACTCGATCCCCCCGTAGCCCACCGGCGGGACCGGGAACCAGACCGGAGAGAGGATTGCGACCCTCACGCCTCGTCGATCATGACGCGCCCGTCCTCGAGTTGCACGTCCCAGGCCCGGTTGAAGGCGCGGACGCCGGTCAGCCGGATCGAGCCGGCCCAGGCCGGGACGTCCTCCGGGGCGATGCTCCCGAGCACATGGCGCCTTTGGTCGGGCTCGATCCCGAGCAGGAGGCGAAGCAGGAGCACCGGGGCTCCTGCGGCCCACGCCTGTGGGCGCGCGGCCGTGGGATAGGGGATCGGGAAGGGCGTTTCAGTGCGGGAGAAGCCCGCGAAGACCTCGGGGAGCTGGTAGTCGAAGTACGACGCGGCGTCGAGCATCCGCCGGATGATGCGGTGCGCCTCGGGCCAGCGCCCGTAGCGCGCAAGCCCCCAAGCGATCAGCGACGTGTCGTGCGGCCACACCGTCCCGTTGTGGTACGCGAGCGGGTTGAACCCCCCGTCGGCGGCGGACATCGTGCGCACGCCCCAGCCGGACCAGAGCGCCTCCCCCATGAGCTGGTCGACGATGGCATCGACGCGCTCGGGCGGGACGATGCCGCTCCAGAGCAGGTGGCCGATGTTCGACGTCAGCGAGTCGACGGGCTCCTTGTTCCCGTCGAGCGCGAGTGCGTAGTAGCCGCCTCGGGCATCGCACCAGAACGCCTCGTCGAAGCGCTTCCGCAGCTCCTCGGCGTCGCGCTCGAGCCGCTCGGCGAGCTCCCGCTCGCGCCAGACCTCGCGGGCGAGCTCCGCCATCCGGACCTTGGCGTCGTAGACGTAGCCTTGCACCTCGCACGGTGCGATCGGCGGTTCGGCGTGACGCCCGTCGTGGAAAAGCTGGGAGTCGCCGGAGTCCTTCCACGACTGGTGGAGGAGCCCGTGCGGCGAGCGTCTCCGGTACTCGACGAACCCGTCGCCGTCCAGGTCGCCGTGCTGGTCGATCCACTCGAGGGCGCGCATCGCGGGCTCGCGCAGGTCACGCACCATGCCGGCGTCGTCCGTCCAGCGCCAGACTTCCGAGAGCAGGACGAGGTAGAGCGGGGTGGCGTCCACGGTGCCGTAGTAGCGTGGAAACCACGCTTCCGCGCCCTTGCCGTGGCGAACCTCGTGGACGATCTTCCCGGGCTCGGCATCGATCTCTGCGTCGTCCTCCGTCGCCTGGAGCTCCGCGAGCACCCTCAGCGCGTTCTGGGCCAGCTCGGGACCGAAGAGGAGCGTCTGCAGGCACGTGATGATCGTGTCCCGCCCGAACACGGTCATGAACCAGGGCATCCCGGCCGCCGGCAGCGCACCCGACAGGCGCGGATCCTCGTCCATGCGCAGCGAGGACAGGTCGGCCACCGACTGGCCGAACGTGTGCACGAGCTCGTCCCAGGAGCTGCGGAGCTGCGGGACGCGCAGCCGCCAGGCCGCGAGCGAGTCGCGCACGCGCGCGAGCTCGTCGCCAAAGCGCCGCTCCACGATCTCCGCTGCGATCGGCATTCCCTCCGCTGACGGGATCACGTCGGCCCGCAGGCGCCAGCTCTCCCGCGGCTCGAGCTCCACCTGGTAGGTCACCCTCGAGTCCGATGCCTCGCCGCGCTCGGAGAGGACGACCTGCGTGAGACCGTGGAAGTTCTCCTCCTTGACGGCGATCACGAACTGGTTGTCCCTCTCTTCGTAGACCGGCGGCACCGCAGCCGGAAGCGGCCTGGCCCGCTCCGGGTCGCCCAGTGCGAAGTCGTACTCCTTGACGGCGAAGATGTCCGCGAAGTCGTTGGCGAGCTCGAGCGCGAGCTCGAAGGAGATCCGCCGCCGCGAGTGGTTGGAGACGACGATGTGCTCCTGCATCGCATCGCCGACGAAGCGCTCGCGGCCGATGGACAGCTCGTCGTTCTCGAGACCGCCGACGACCGGGTTCCGGAGGAAGAACGCAGCCGAGTAGTACTCCACCTTGCGGGAGGCGAGCATGAGCGGGCGGGCCCCGTTGATCGTCAGCGCCCAGCGCGAGAGAAAGCGCGTGTCGTGCGCGAAGAAGCCCATCGTCGGCTCGACGATGTCGCCGCGCTCGTCCGAGACGCAGAAGGTCGAACCCTCGAGAATGGTGAGAGGCATCCGCCTTCTCAGTCCCTGACGATCGCGTCCTGACTCGCCTGCTTGAGCGGCTTCACGACGATCTCGTCGATGACCATGTGGGCCGGTCTGGTCAACGACCAGAGAATGCAGTCGGCGATATCCTCGGGCGTGAGGTACTCGACGCCGCGGTAGACGGCCGCCTTCTTGTCCTGGTCGCCGTCGAAGCGCACGTCGGAGAACTCCGTGTCGCCGACCATTCCCGGGTCCACCGTCGTCACGCGGATGCGCCCCACGAGCTCCTTGCGCAGGACGTAGGTGAGCGCCCGCACCGCCGTCTTCGAGCCCACGTACATGCCGCCGCCCGCGTAGGCCTCTCGCCCCGCCCAGGAGCCGAGGTTGACGATGTGGCCGTGCCCGTCCTCCATGTGCGGCAGGACGAGGCGCGTCATGCGCACGAGCCCGAGGACGTTCGTCTCCCACATGATCGCATCGTCCTCGTCGGAGCCGTCAGCGATCTCCGTCCGCCCGAGGGCAAGACCGGCGTTGTTGACGAGGATGTCCACCCGGCCGAGCTCGCCGGCGACGGCGTCGACGAAGGCCCGACTGCTGTCGGGATCGGTGACGTCGAGCGCATGGACCACGTGCCCCTCGCCGAGCTCTACCGCGATCTCGTCGAGCCGTTCGGTGCGGCGGGCGCCCAGTGCGACACGCGCGCCCTCGGCAACGAGCGCACGGGCGGTGGCCAGGCCGATGCCGCTCGAGGCGCCTGTGACGATTGCCGTCCTGCCGTTCAGGGCGGGCATCGCGGCAGCCTATGCAGATGTTCCGATGGTCGCGTCGACAAGCTCGCCCAGGTCTCCCCCGTGCCGGCCGTGGGCGAGCCCGACGAGATAGCAGAGGAGCGGCGCGTTCGTCCGCTCGCCGCTCTCGTGCGCCGCGATGCGCGCCAGGTCGAGGAGCTCCTCTATCTGGGAGCGTGAGAGGTCATAGCCCGACGGCTCGTCGCCGACCTCGGCCGCGAGCTTCGCCCGCGCTTCCTCCAACCATCCGTCCACGCTCGCAGCTTAGACTCCCCGCCGACCATGAAGGTGGGCGTAGCCAAGGAAACCGCTCCCGGGGAAACCCGGGTAGCCGTCGTGCCGGACACGGCGCGGCGGCTGGCCGACCAGAACGTCGAGACGCTCGTCGAACAGGGCGCCGGCGAGCAGGCAACCTTCGGCGACTCCGCCTACGAGGAGGTCGGCGCGCGGATCGTCTCCACCGACGACCTCTATCTCGAGGCCGACGTCGTGTGCAAGGTGCGCAAGCCGTCGCCCGAGGAGGTCGAGCGGCTGCGGGAGGGCCAGGCGCTGGTGGCGCTCCTCCAGCCCTTGGTCGATCCGGAGATCGTGCAAACGCTGGCCGGGCGTGGCGTCACCGCGTTCTCGATGGACGTGATCCCGCGCGTCACGCGTGCGCAGCCCATGGACGCGCTCTCGTCGCAGAGCACGGTCTCGGGCTACAAGGCGGCGATCCTCGCCGCCGAGCACCTGGGCAAGTTCTTCCCCATGCTGACGACCGCCGCGGGCACGATTCCTCCCGCGAAGGTGCTGGTGCCGGGCGCCGGCGTCGCCGGCCTCCAGGCG
>DAITAN010000303.1:0-3625 GCA_036824235.1 Gaiellaceae bacterium
CTCGTTCCCCCGCGCCGCGGGCACGAGGCCCGCCGCTCCGGCCAGCGCGTCGGCGCGAGAGCGGGCGTCGAGCGCGGTGCGGACCGTTACCCGGCCGCGCAGCGCGCGCGGGACGTAGGGGCGCCCGGAGAGCGACGTCGTGCGCAGGACGAGCAGATCCCAGCCGGGCAGGCCCGCAAGCGCTCGGAAAGCTGCGCGCAGGCGCGGGAGCTCCTCGGGCCGCCATTCGAGGACGAAGCGGGGGCGAGGCTTCCCGGGCCGGAAGAGGTCGAGGTCGACCCCGCGAGGAAGAAGCGTGTAGTCGCCCGGGAACCGAACGGCTGCCGCCGCTGCCGCCTCCTCGCTCACGGCCGTCAGCGCATCCAGGCGCCCGAGCAGCCGCTCGCGCTGCTTCTTCCCCGGCGGATAGCCGAGCCGCTCGGGCGAGTGAAACGTGGCCACCGCCAGCGCGCGCGCGTCGCGGAGGGCGAGGTACGAGAGGCTCGGCAGGCCGGGCTCGTGCCCGTGAATGACGTCGAAGCGGTCGCGCGAGAGCGCGAGCTCCAGGTTCGCGCGCACGCCGATCGGCACGCCGAGCCGGCTCTTGCGCGAGATCGGGATCGCGGGGCCGAGCGCGACGACGTTCTCGAGCGGCGTTCCCCTGCGGCCGAGCTGCTTCAGCGCTCGCCGGCCGGCGGCGAGATCGGTCGCACGCCCGGAGGGAGCGAGGACGACGACCTCGTGCCCGCGTCGGCGCAGCTCCGCGGTGGCTCCGGCCACGTGATCGTTGACCGGGTGCGGCTGCGACCAGGCGAACGGCGTGACCATGCAGATGCGAAGCGCCACGCCGTCGATTCTACGTCCGCACTTGAAGGCTCCAGCGGGCCGCGGTAGCGTCGCACCCTCAACCCCGTGGAGAGGAGGAACGATGTGTTCTCCGGGCACTGCTCAGATCGTCCGTGAACAGCTCGAGGCGGAGGGGGCGCCGAAGGTGAGCCGGCGGTCCGTCTTGGCGGGCGCCGCAGGCGCCGCGTTGGCCGCGAGCTTCCCCGCGAGCGCGCTCGCGAACGGCCGTGGGCGGAAGAAGCGCTTCTGCGACCTCACGCATACGTTCAGGGAGGGCTTCCCGGTGTTCGCCACCGGCGAGGAGCCGGAGCGCGAGACGATCGCGAACTACGCGACCGACGGGTTCTACGCCCAGAAGTGGACCTTCGGCGAGCACTCGGGCACGCACATGGACGTCCCTGGGCACTTCATCCCGGGCGGCCGCCTGTCCCCGCAGATCACGGTCCCCGAGCTGATCATCCCGGTCGTCGTCGTGGACATCCGCAAGAAGGCGCGGCAGGACCCGAACGCGATGGTCGAGGTCGACGACATCAAGCGCTTCGAGCGCAAGCACGGAAAGATCCCCCGAGGGGCCCTCGTCGCGGCCGACTCGGGCTGGGCCAGCAAGGTCGACGATCCGCTTGCGTTCAAGGGCGGTGTCGCCTTCCCGAACTACAACTTCCCGGGCTGGGGCCTCGAGGCCGCGCTCTACGTCGCCGAGAAGCGCGACGTGACCGCGATCGGCATCGACACGCTCAGCCTCGACCCGGGCAACTCGGCCACGTTCCCGGTGCACGTCCAGTACCTGGGCACCGACCGCTACGGGATCGAGAACCTCACCGGGCTCGACTGCATCCCCCCGAGCGGCGCGACCGCGTACGTCGGGCTGATCCCGTGGGAAGAGGGCTCGGGCGGGCCTTGCCGGGTCGTCGCCTCCTGGTAGGCGAACCTCCAAGTAACACAGTGTTACTAGAGATCGAGGGGCCGGCACGAGCCGGCCCCTCGGACGTTCGGAGCTACGACTTTGCGGCGACCTTGGCGGTCTTGCGCGCGTACTTCTTGATGAACGCCTCGGTGAGGTCGTGCGCCTCGTCGTCGATGATCTGCTTCGGAGGCGACTTCATCAGGTAGGCGCTCGGTCCCTCGAGCGCGCCGGAGACGCCGTTGTTGAGAGCGAGCTTCGCAAGCCGGACGGCGTCGATGACGATGCCGGCCGAGTTGGGGGAGTCCCAGACCTCGAGCTTGAGCTCGACGTTCAGCGGCACGTTGCCGAAGGACGTTCCCTCCATGCGGATGTAGGCCCACTTGCGGTCGGTCAGCCATGGCACGTAGTCGGACGGGCCGACGTGCACGTTGCCGGCGCCCATGTCGTAGTCGAGCATCGAGGTGACCGCGTTGGTCTTCGAGATCTTCTTCGACTCGAGGCGCTCGCGCTCGAGCATGTTGAGGAAGTCCGAGTTCCCGCCCACGTTGAGCTGCATCGTCCGGTCGAGGTGGACGCCGCGCTCGCGGAAGAGCGAGGTGAGGACGCGGTGGGTGATCGTCGCGCCGACCTGCGACTTGATGTCGTCGCCGATGATCGGAAGGCCGTGCTGCTCGAACTGGTTGCCGAAGTAGCCGCCCTTGGCGATGAAGACGGGCATGCAGTTCACCATCGCGCACCCGGCCTTGAGGATCTGCTCCGTGTACCACTTGGTCGCCTCCTCGGAGCCGACCGGGAGGTAGTTGACGACCACGTCGGTGTTCGTCTCCTTGAGGATCTCGACGACGTCGTCGGTGTCGCCGGGCGCCTTCTCGACCACCTCGGAGATGTACTTGCCGAGGCCGTCGTGCGTCATCCCGCGGGAGACGGTGATGCCGGTCTTGGGGACGTCGGCGAACTTGTACGTGTCGTTCGGGTGCGCCCAGATTGCGTCGGACAGGTCCTTGCCGACCTTGTCCTTCGTGACGTCGAAAGCGGCGGTGAACTCCACGTCGCGCACGTGATAGCCGCCGAGGTCGACGTGCATGAGACCCGGGACGAAGGCGTCCGGATCGGCATCCTTGTAGTACTCGACGCCCTGGAGCAGGGAGTTGGCGCAGTTGCCGACGCCGATGAGCGCAACGCGGACCTTGTCCTCGGAGCGGGCCCTGCCGTTCGTCTTCCCGTTCGTGCTAGCCATTTCGTCCTTTCCTGTCAGTGCTGCAGTGAGTGTTGTGACGACGAGCTGGTTCGTCGTGCTAGCAGAGCGATCGGCCTCGTCCTTGAGCGCGGCCTTGAGGGCCGGCGGCACGCGCAGGAGCACCGCGCCGCTCGCGCCGGGGGTGGAGCCGCCACGGCGCCCGCTCGGCTCGAACTCGACGCCGAAGTGCTCGGCGAGGATCGAGACGGCGACGTCGTTCATGGTTCCCTGCCGTCGCGAGACCTCACGCGCGAGCACGCGCTTGAGCGCGGAGGGCATGCGGACAAGGAGGCTTGTTCTGCTAGCAGCCATAAAGCTGCTAGCAGAGTATCAGCTGGCTCGGAGCTGCTGCCGAACTGATAGCACTCGCTGGACGACGGTGATCCAGGCCGTCGCGGCAAGGAGAGCGATCGTGATCGGCAGGACGAGCTCGTGGAAGGGCGCGAGCCCGAGGCCGACGGACAGCACGATGACGCGCTCCGCACGGCTCCCGATGCCGACATCCCCCTTGAGGCCGAGCGCCTCTGCGCGTGCGCGCGTGTAGCTGACGAGGAACGAGCCGCCCATGGCGGCAAAGGCCAGGGCGACGCCCCACTCGTAGCCGTCGCGCATGAGCACGAGCCCGACGGCGCCGAGCATGAAGCCCTCGCCGACGCGAT
>DAITAN010000304.1:0-3621 GCA_036824235.1 Gaiellaceae bacterium
GGACGCTCTCGGGCGGCGAGCAGCAGATGCTGGCCATGGGCCGCGCGCTCATGTCGCGCCCGCGGCTGCTCCTCATGGACGAGCCGTCCATGGGCCTTGCGCCTATCCTCGTAGAGAAGAACTTCGAGATCATCAAGCAGGTACACGAGACCGGAGTCGCCATCCTCGTCGTCGAGCAGAACGCAAACGTCTCTCTCGGGATCGCCGACCGCGGCTATGTCCTCCAGACGGGCAACGTCGTCCTGGCCGACCGTGCCGACGCGCTGCTTGCCCACGAAGACCTCAAGAAGGCTTACCTTGGCCGCTAAGGTCGTCGAGGCCCTTCCGGCCCGCATCCGCCACCGCTTTCCGATCCTCGAGCGGCTCGTCTACGTCAACAGCTGCTCGCAGGGCGCCCTCTCCGACTCGGTGCGCGCGGCCTACGAGGCCTACCTTCACGACTGGGACGAGAAGGGCGCGCCCTGGGAGTACTGGGTCGAGCGCGCCGAGACCGTGCGCGGCTCCTTCGCCGGGCTGATCGGGGCCGACGCGGACGAGGTCGCCGTGACGACCTCGCTCTCCGCCGGCGTGAGCGCCCTGATGTCCGGCCTGCGCTTCGACGAGGGCCGCTCGAAGATCGTCGTCTCCGACTTCGAGTTTCCGACCGTCGGGCAGATCGCGCACGCGCAGGAGCAGCGTGGCCGGAGCGTCGTCCACGTGCCACAGGACGACGACTCGACGATCCCGCTCGAGCGCTTCGAGGAGGCGATCGACGAGGAGACGGCGCTCGTCGCCGTTACGCACACGTGCTACCGCAACGGGAGCCGCGTGGACGTCGAGGGAGTCGTCCGCCTGGCCCACGAGCGCGGCGCGCTCGTCCTCGTCGACGCCTATCAGGCCGCAGGCGCGATCCCGATCGACGTGCGGGCGCTCGACGTCGACTTCCTCGCCGCGGGGACCGTGAAGTACCTGCTCGGTTCGGCCGGGCTTGCCTTCCTCTACTGCCGCAGCGATCTCGTCGAGCGGATCCGGCCGACGAGCACCGGGTGGTTCGCCGACGAGGACATCTTCCAGATGGACATCTACGACTACTCGCCGGCGCCCACAGCCCGACGCTTCGAGCACGGGACGCCGCCGATCCCGAGCATCTACGCGGGGATTGCGGGCCTCGAGCTCGTCCAGGAGATGGGCGTCGCCGAGATCCAGGAGCACATCCGCGGGCTGACGGATCAGCTCGCCGACGGCGTGGACGAGGTCGGTGGCCGCGTGGTCACCCCGCGCGATCCCGAGCGCAAGGGCCCGCTGGTCGCGATCGCCTCCACGGACGAGCACGCGCTCGTCGCCGCGCTCGACGACGAGGGGATCGTCACCTCCTCACGCGGCGGCAACCTCCGTGTCTCGTTCCACGGCTACAACACGAGCGAAGACGTCGACACCGTCGTCGCCGCGCTCGCGCGCCACCGAGAGCTCCTAGCCTGAAGGCCCCACGCACCTCCCAAGTAACACTGTGTTACTTGGGATTGTTTGGCTCTAGTCCTCGGCCTGCGAGAGCGCGGTGAGCTCGTTCCGGGCGCGCCAGAGCTCGGGGTAACGGCTCTTGTGGACGAGATTGCCGAGCACCTCGACCGGAGTGCCCTGCGTGCCCACGACCGAGTCGCCGATGATGCGCTCGACCAGCTTGTAGTGGTGGACGCGCCAGAGCGTCAGGCGCTCGTCCCACTCGATCAGGAGCTCGGCGAGCTGGTAGAGCTCCTCGAACTCGCGGCCGCGCTGGTACATCTCGACAACAGTGATGCCCTGCTCGCGGAGGAGCTCGTGGTAGGCCTGGCCGAGGAGCGGCGAGACCTCCCGCACCCGCCTGAACCCGGGCGAGTCGAAGCCGCTTCCGTGCCCGAGGACCCGGCGCACCTCCTGGTACTCCCACGGGGACATGTGCTCGAGCATGTGGAGCTGGTCGGCCAGGAGCTCGAGGCACTTCGTCGCGCGGCGGAGAAGCCGGATGGCCGCGGCCAGCTCGCCGCGCTCCATGTGCGCGGTCGCAGTCTCGACCTCGAAGCAGGCGAGCTTGAGCCACAGCTCCTGCGACTGGTGCGTCGTCTGGAAGAGGAGCTCGTCGCGGTGGCTCATCTCCTCGGGCGCCTTCTGCAGCGCGAGGAGCTCGTCCGTACGGAGGTAGCGCTCGTAGTCGCTCTCCCCCGGCCCGGGCAGGATCGGCGCGAACTCGTCCTGGGCTGCGTGCTCGCTCATCCGGTGCAGGATACTTCCCGCTTCGTGGACTACCGAGCACTGGGGAACACGGGCATCGAGATCTCGCGCATCGCGCTCGGCTGCGGGAACTTCGGGGGAATCGGATCATCGCCGGCCTTCTTCGGCCAGGGCGAGACCGAGGACGAGGCCTTCGCGATCATGGATGCCGCCTGGGAGATGGGCATCACGCTCTTCGACACCGCCGACGCCTACGGGGGCGGCCGCAGCGAGCGGGCGATCGGCCGCTGGCTCGCGCAGCGGGGCCCCGACGTACGCGACCGGATCGTGCTCGCGACGAAGGTCTTCCACTCCGTCGAGGGCGACCCGGACGACCACGGGCTCGCCCCCGACCGCATCCGGCGCCAGATCGAGGGCAGCCTGGAGCGGCTGGGCGTCGAGCGCGTCGACCTCTACCTCATCCACGAGCCCGATCCGGAGACGCCGGTCGGCGGCACGCTCGAAGCGCTCGACGGGCTCGTCCGCGCCGGTAAGGTCGGCGCCGTCGGAACGAGCAACGTGAATGCGGCGCAGCTCGACGAGTCTCTCCGCGCAAGCGAGGAGCGCGGGCTCGTACGCTTCGACTGGGTGCAGAACTCCTACAGCCTTCTGGAGCGCGACGACGAGGACGGTGTCCTCGAGCTCTGTGCGCAGCACGGGCTCGCGTACACGCCCTTCAGCCCGCTCGCCGGAGGCTGGCTCACCGGCAAGTACCGGCGGGACACGGACTACCCCGAGGGCTCGCGGATGACGCTGCGTCCCGAGCCGTACCGCGGACTGGAGGAGGAGAAGACCTACGCCGGCCTCGACGCGCTCGAGGCCGCGGCGCAGGAGCGCGGCCTCGACATGGCGACCCTCTCGCTCGCCTGGGTGCTCTCGCATCCGCTCGTGCCCGCGGCAGTCGTGGGGCCGCGTCGGCCCGCGCACCTGGAGCCGGCGCTCCGGGCCGTGGACGTCGCGCTGACGGAGACCGAGCGCGAGGAGCTGGGAGCGCTGTTCGCGTAATGGGCGTCCTGGTCCTCGGAGAGGCAGATGTGGCGCAGCTCCTCCCCATGGACGAGTGCGTCGAGGTCATGGCCGAGGCGCTCGAAGCCCTGGAGCGCGGCGAGATGCACCAGCCGCTCAGGTTCGTCGTCCGCCCGCCCGACGCGGCTGGCCTCCTCGGCCTCATGCCCGCCCATCGGTCGGGCGCCACGCCGGCCTTCGGCCTCAAGGCGGTCTGCGTCATGCCCGGAAATCCCGCCCGCGGGCTCGACGCCCACCAGGGCGTCGTCATCCTCTCGGACGGCGAGACCGGCGAGGTACGGGCCGTGGTCAACGCCTCGGCCATCACCGCGATCCGCACGGCGGCCGTCTCCGCCGTGGCCACGCGTCTCCTCGCCCGCGAGGGCGCGCGCG
>DAITAN010000305.1:0-3608 GCA_036824235.1 Gaiellaceae bacterium
CCACGCCGACGCGCCCAACGACGTGGCGCCGAGCGCCTACAACGAGGACGACCCGACGGGTGAACTGCCGGCCAGCCCGCTGGCACCGCGCCCCGACGCGGTCGGCTTCCGCTGGACGACGCGCGAAGACCGACCGGCCGCCTAGGGAGAGGCGTTGTCCCCTAGGCGCTGGGCCATGATCTCCATGATGGGCCACGCGACTTGCGGGTTGGCTTCCACGAACGGGCGAAAGCCGTCCGTCCGGGCTTCCTACGGCCGGCGGCCGACGACGAAGTAGAGGATCGTCCCAAGCACCGGCAGGATGATCACGATCAGGATCCAGGCGGCGAGCTGGCCGCGGCTGAAGCGCTCCCGGAAGCGGATGATGTCCACGATCGCGACGAGCCAGGCGACTATCGCCACGGCGCCGACCCACCAGAGCCACCCCACGTCAGTCCCGCCCGCTCACGCGATCCCACCCATCGTCGCGGCGATTATGACCCGACGCCGACACGGTGGGGCGAACAAGCGGAAAGAGCCGACGCCCGGGCTCGAACCGGGGACCCCTTCATACGAGCGTTGATCAGGTGTCGCCGGAGGGCGCGCGCAGTCGCGCTAAGTCGCATGACTCCGCTCAATCGGTTCCCGCCTGAGCGAACCGAGGCCTCCCCGCGTGCGAATCAGGTGCGCACACGCAATAGCAAGGGAGGCTTCATGCGCTTCATCCCAACCCGGTTGCACGGGTTTCTCGACTACATCGTCGGCGTGGTGCTGATCGCCGCACCGTGGATCTTCCAGTTCTCCGACAACACGGCGGCGACGGTGGTGCCCATCGTCCTCGGCGTCGGCCTGATCGTCTACAGCCTGGTCACCGACTACGAGCTCGGCATCGCCCGCGTGCTTCCAATGTCCGTTCACCTCTTCTTCGACATCGCCGCGGGCGTGGTCCTCGCCGCGTCGCCGTGGATCTTCGGCTTCGCGGACGAGAGCGCCAACGTCTGGGTGCCGCATCTGCTCGCCGGCATGGCGGCCGTCGTGCTGGGGCTCGTCACCGTGCAGCATCCGGGGGGCGAGCGCGCTGCAGGCGCGCCCGGGCAGCCGGCCCGCGGCCGGGCCTAGGTCTCACGCGCCGACGAGGGGAGAGGAGAGGGCGGCCGGGTGGCCGCCCCTCTCCCCAGGTAGTTAGTTGGTGATCTGGATCGCGTCCACGTCGATCGTGGTGCCGCGAACCAGAGGCGTGGTCAGGTCAGTGCGAACCGTGCCGGTGCCGACCTCGATTCCCCTGACCCCGAAGCTGTACGTGAACGTGCCGCCCGGTGCGCCCGGGGTGCTCGTCACGCGCAGGTCCTGCGTCGGCCCCGTCCCCGGGAAGGTCGGCGCCGTCTGGGCGCCGCGGTTCCCTTCGACGTTCTCGGCGCCGACGGTCAGCCCGAAGGCGGGCCCCGGAGCCACGGGCAGGTTCGCCGGGTTGTAGGCGAAGACGATGTCCTCGGTCCCGTTGATCCCGATCCACGTCTGGAAGACGCGCTGGCTCGTCGTCCCGAAGACGTTCACGCGCCACTCGAGCACGATCCAGCTCGAGACGCCGTCCGTGAGCACCGTCGCGTAGATGCCGGGCGCCCCGGTGCCGTCGAGGTCGGTCCAGAACGGCGCGAGCACGCCGTTCGGCCGTGCCGGATCGGGCAGTGTCTGCGGAAGGAACGTGATGTCCTGCGGAACCGCGGTGCCGCCGACGACGGCGTAGCCGTTCGACGTGACGCCGATCCGGTTGTAAGTCGCACCGGCGAAGCGGTAGGCGGGCACGTTGAAGTTCAGCGCCTGCTCGTCGCCAATCGGGATGGGCGTGACCCCGAAGGCGTCGAGCGGGATGTAGCCCGCGATCGTCCCGGGCGCGATCGTCGGCGCGTCCGGCTGCCTTGGGGCGATCGTCGCGCTGGCCTTCACCTTCCGCGGGCCGTGTACCTCCGCGTTGGTTGCGTCCAGCACCCTCATGTTCGTGCTCGTCTCACTGACGAGGCTGACGTCGGCCGGCGTGAGCGTCGGATTGTGCACCGAGACCGTGCAATCGGAGCGGCCGGTCTGCCGGACGATCGTGCTCGGCGCGCACGTCTGCGTCAGGGTGACGTCGCCCTGCCGCCTGAAGAAGGCGACGGGCAGGTGCAGCTCGCGGGTGCCGTTGGTCTGCTTGAGGTCGATTCGGCCGAAGTACTGGCCTTCCGCCGCCTCAGGCGCGGAGATCGTGATCTGCATCGTGGCCGTGCTACCCGGCAGCACGTGCAGGTTCTTCGGGTGCACGTCGATCGTGGTTCCCGGGGAGGACACGGCGCTCGTCTTGAAGTTGAGCGTCTGGCTCGTGACGTTCTTCGCCGTTCTCGTCGTCGTGACCTCACCGGGCATCCTCGGAACGTTCACCGAGGGGACGTTGAGGTCGACACGCGACAGCGGCGTCCCCGCGGATGCGGCGTAGTTCGCGGCGGTCTCGTCGAACGTCAGGCCGGGATCGCCGGCCTTCGTCAGGTCAATCCGGCCGCCGCCGACGTCGAATGGGTCGGCCGGCGCGACCCCGTCCGACTTGGTCACGCCGGCGAACTTCGCGGTCGTCTCGAGCGCCGACTTGATCTGGCCCGGAGTCCACGTCGGGCGAAGTGCCGCGACCAGCGCGGCGGAGCCCGTCACGTGCGGTGCCGACATCGATGTGCCCGCGATGGCCTGGAACAGGTTGCCCGGCGGCCCGCCGTCCGGCGCCTCGGGCGTGGGCGTATTTGCCGCGAGGATGTGGAGGCCGGGGGCGGTGACGTCGGGCTTCAACCAGTCTCCTCCCGGGCCGCGCGACGAGAAGTACGTGACGCGGTCGCCCTGCCAGGTTGTCGCCGAGCCCTGCGGGAAGGACGCCGTGGTGCCCGGGTTCGCCGCCAGGAAGGCGAGAAGCTGCTGGCTCTCGGGCGGGGTGATGTGGACGGTCGCAAGCCAGTGGTTGTCCGTCATCACATCGAGCGAGGTCGCGTTGTAGAGGATCATCCCTACGGCCCCGCCCTGGCGGACGTTGAAGCCGCGGATGATGCGGCCGGGGCCCCGCTCGCACGCCACGATCTTGCCGGCGAAGATCCCGGGCGGCGCCGGTGCGGTACAGCCGACGTTGTTGTAGGGCGGGGCCGAGCCGAGGACGACCGGTAGCGGGCTCCCGATGCCGGCCGTGATGGTGGCGCCCGCGACCTGCAGCGTTGCGCCGCCCGCTCCGTTGAGCGTGACCGTCGAGCGGAACGTCCGCGACTGCGTCGAGGCCCCGACGGTCGTGACCCACGGCGAGTTGTGGTCGTTGGTCGCCGGGCCCGGGCCGTCGTTCCCCGCGCTCGCCGACACGAGGACACCCGCCGCGTACGCGTCGAGGAACGCGAGCTCGACGGCGTCGCCGAATGGATCCTCGCCGCCGGCGATGGAGTAGTTGATGACCTTGACGCCGTCGAGGATCGCCTGGGCCACGGCGGCGGCCGAGTCCGAGGGGAAGCAGCCTTGTGCGCCGCAGTTCTTGTAGACGGCGACGTGGGCGCCGGGTGCGACGCCGCGGATCGGGCCGCGGTTGATGCCGAGCGGGTTCGCGTTCGCGACCGGCCCGCCGGCCGAGGTGCTGG
>DAITAN010000306.1:0-3592 GCA_036824235.1 Gaiellaceae bacterium
GACCGCGAGCCCGTCGGTGCTCGACCCCAGGACGCGCCCGTCGCGAACGACGAGCGTGTTCACGGAGCCGGCGCGCGAAGCGACCTGGTCGAGCTCGTCGCAGAAGGCGAGCACGCCGGTCTTGTGCGGGATGGTGACGTTCGCGCCCTCGAAGCCGAGCGCGACGAGACCTGCGACCGCTGCCTCCAGGCGCTCCGGCTCGACCGGAAGCGCGACGTACGCCCAGTCGAGCCCCGCCTCCTGGAAGGCGGCGTTCTGCATCGGTGGCGAGAGCGAGTCTCGGAGCGGGTGGCGGAGGAGCCCGACGAGCCTGGTCTCGCCGCCTATCCGCACTGGAGGCCGCCCCGCGGGAAGTTGTCGAACTCCTCCTCGCTCGCGGTGAAGAAATGGCTGCGGCAGTCGGGCTTGCGCACGAAGTACCGGAAGTCGACGTTGGCCGGGTGGGCCGCGGCCTGCAGCGAGGCGAGGCCCGGGTTTGCGATCGGCGTGGGTGGAAGCCCTGGGAGCTTCCGCGTGTTGTAGGGATTGTTGGAGTCGAGCTGGCTCTGGAGGATCGCCTGCGTCGGTGGGATGTCGAACCCGTAGCGGACGGTCGCGTCGATCCCGAGCGGCATCCCGGCCTTGAGCCGGTTGTAGATGACGGCGGCGACGAGCGGCCGCTCGCGCGGGACCTGCACCTCCTTCTCGACCATGGAGGCGATGATGAGGACGTCGTAGGGCGTGAGGTTCTTCGAGCGCGCGTACTTCATGTCGATCTGGCCCCAGGCGCGCTCGAAGGCCGCGAGCTGGTCGTCGACGAGCTGCGCCGAGGTCGTGTCCTCGTTGAAGTCGTACGTGGCCGGGAAAAGGAAGCCTTCGAGGTTCGGCGCCTCCGAGTTCTTGAAGCCCGCGGGCAGCTTCGCGACCTGCCCGGTCGCCTCCAGGTACGCCTTCGGGCGCAGCGACGGCGAGATCCCGCGCTCGTCCTGCGCGATCTTGTTCACGGCCGCGATCCGCGCGGCCATCTGCTTCCGCGTGAACCCCTCCGGGAAGATGATGCGCAGAACGGGCTTGGGCGGCGCCGTGTCGAGCGCGCTCGTGTCCGGCTCCGAGGTGCCGCCGCCGTCTGTCCCGAAGCCGACGCCGGCGACCGCCCACGCGATCGCGGCGAGCAGGCCGAAGCCGACCACGACGCCGAACAGCGCCGCGAGACGACCACCGCGCTTCCGGCGGTAGTCGTGCCTCACGCGGGGCCGCTGTTGGCCTTCCATTGCAGATAGCTCGTGAGCAGGTGCGCGGCCGCGACGGCGTCCTCACCGGCACGCGTGTCGCCGCTGCTTCGCGCGAGAGCGGTCGTGAACCGCTCGTCGAAGCTCTCCACGGGGAGATCCGTCGCCTCGCGGAGCCGCTCCACGAAGCGCTCGGTTTCGATCGCCTGCGCCCCCAGCTCGCCGCGCAGCGTTACCGGCAGGCCGACGACGATGCGCTCGACCCCCTCGCCGTCGGCGAGCTCGAGGAGCCGGGCGATGCCGGCCTCGGACGCGGCGCGTTGCACGACCTCGAGGGGCCGGGCGACGGTGCCTGTCGGATCGGAGACGGCGACGCCGGTCCGCGCGGAGCCGTAGTCGAGGGCGAGGACCTTCACCGACGCGCGATTCTAGTTCGGGGGAACGACGGTCAGGCCGCCTTGCCGGCCACGGCGTCGACGATCTCGTCGGGGTCGCCGCCCTTCGGGACGTAGTGATCCGCGCCGAGGGCGAGCGCCTGCGAGACGAGACGGTGATTGTCGAAGCCCGAGAGGACGATGATCCTCGCGTCGGGCGCGACGCGCTTGATCTCGGGCAGGGCCTCGAGCCCGTCCATCACGGGCATCGAGAGGTCGAGCAGGACGACGTCGGGCTGAAGGCGCTGCGCCTCGTCGACCGCCTCGCGTCCGTTCTCGGCTTCGCTCACGACCTCGTTGCCCTCCAGCTCGAGGACGATCCGGACGAGCTCTCGGATCTGCGGAGAGTCGTCGCAGAGCAGAACGCGCGTCACTCCTGCGCCGCCGGGTCTCTTCGCCTGAGCCCACCGGGCCGCAGCGCAGTTTCCTCCTCGCCGGCCAGCAGGTCGTTGACGACCCTCCGTGCCGCGACGAGCGCGTTCGTGAGCGCCTCGCGGACGTCGTCTGCCCGGTCGAGGTCGAGCGCCATCCGCGCAGCGCTGACGCTCTGGACGACGTCGTCGTTGATCTCGAGCGCGCGGCGCTGGTTGGCCGCCTCGCCCCGCTTGAGCTCGGTGATGTCGGCGAAGACCGCGACCGCACCGAGGAGCAGGTCGTCCTCCACGAGCGGCGCGGAGCTACCCAGGAGCCAGCCGTCGGTGCCGTCGAAGCGGTGGATGTGGAACTCCTCGGGCCCGACGACCTCGCGCGACTCCAGACAGCGCGCCATCGGCCAGTCGTGGCCCTCGTACGGCCGGCCGTCGGGATGGAGGGCGCGATAGCGGCTCCACTCGTTCACGTTCTCGGCGGTCGCGCTGCCGGCCCAGATTCGCTCGGCGGCCTCGTTCTGGAGGACGAGCCGGCCCTGGGCGTCGCTCATGATCACGCCGTGCGGGCTCTGCTCGAGGACGATGTCGAGCAGTCGCCGGTCGCGTGCGCCGATGAGGCGGAGGCGCTCGTTCTCGCGCCTCAGGGTCTCGAGCTCGGTCTCATGCGAGTGCATCGAGCAGCACCTTCTCCGCCTCTGCGAGCGCCTCGCCGAGCTTCTCGGGGTTCTTGCCGCCGGCGCGGGCCATCGTCGGTCGCCCGCCGCCGCCGCCGCCGACGAGAGCGGCCGCCTGGCGAACAACCTGGACGGCGTCAAGCCCGCGGGCCTCGAGCGAGCGGTCGAGGCTGACGACGAGATGGACGCGCCCGTCCTCGCGCGTTCCAAGCACGACGGCCGCCGGCGCATGCTTCTGCCCGAGGGAGTCCGAGAGCTCGAGCAGCGCGTCCGGTGTGGACGAGGCGAGCTCCATGATGATCACCTCGACCTCGCCGGCCTTGCTCCGGCGCTCGTCGACGACCTCGGGCCCCGCCTCGGGCGCGGCCTTCTTCGGGGACTGCTTCCGGGCGGCGGCGAGCTCTCCGCGGAGCTCTTCCGCCTCGTGGGCCTTGCCGTGCAGGTACGCGAAGGCATCGCCCGCGGTCACGGCCTCGATCCGCCGTATGCCCGACCCGACGGAGCCCTCGGAAAGGATCACGAAGGGCCCGATCTCGGCGGTCGTGCGCACGTGCGCCCCGCCGCAGAGCTCGCGCGAGACGCCGTCGATCTCGACGACGCGGACGATGTCGCCGTACTTCTCACCGAAGAGCATCATCGCGCCGAGGTTGCGCGCCTCGTCGATCGGGGTCAGGAAGGCGCGCACGGGATGGTTCTCGAAGACCCGCTCGTTCACGAGCTCCGCGACGCGCTCGCGCTCCTCCTGGCTGAGCGCCTGGGTGTGCGTGAAGTCGAAGCGCAGCTTGTCGGGGCGCACGGCGGAGCCGGCCTGGCGCACGTGGTCGCCGAGGACGTGCTGGAGCGCCCTGTGGAGCAGGTGCGTCGCCGTGTGGTTGGCCGTCGTCGGGAAACGCACCTTCCACGAGACG
>DAITAN010000307.1:0-3540 GCA_036824235.1 Gaiellaceae bacterium
TCACCGCACATCGGCTCCCGCGTCTGGGAGCTCGCGCTCGACGAGCCGCGCGAGCTCCTCGGCTTCCAGGCCAACGGCACCGAGGCGGGCGTCTGGTGTGCGGAGGGACAGTCCGCCGACCTGGCCGCCGACCAGCGGCCTGACGACGCTCTCTCACTCGTCTTCGACTCCGAGCCGCTCGAGGAGCCGCTGGAGATCCTCGGCTTCCCCGCGGCCAGGCTCGAGCTCGCCGTCGACAGGCCCAATGCTCTTGTAGCCGTGCGCCTCTGCGATCTCGCGCCGGACGGGACCTCCGCGCTCGTGACGCGCGGCATCCTCAACCTCGCCCACCGCGAGAGCCATGAGCACGCGGCCCCGCTCGAACCGGGCCGCCGTTACCACGTTCGCGTCCCGCTCGACGTGATCGCGCACTCGTTTCCGGCGGGGCATCGCCTTCGGGTCGCCGTCTCGCCGACCTACTGGCCGTGGGCCTGGCCCTCGCCCGAGCCCGTGCGCCTCACGCTCCACTCGGGCGCGCTCGACCTTCCGGAGCGGCCGCCACGGCTCGAGGACGACTCGCTGCCGGCGTTCGGGGAGCCCGAGCACTCGCCGCCTCTCGCCACCGAGGCGGTCGAGGCGGGGCCGCAGGGCAGGTTCATCCGGCGCGACCTGTCCACGAACCTCCTGGAGCAGATCTTCGACTTCGATCTCGGGGGCACGCAGAAGATCCTCGACATCGACCTGGAGACCTCGGACACGAGCCACACCGTGTACTCGATTGTCGAGGGCGACCCGCTCTCGGCGGCCGTGCGCTTCCGCGCTGCCTCCGGAATGGCGCGCGGCGACTGGCGCATGCTCTCCGAGGTGACGAGCGAGATGACCGGGGACGAGGAGGCCTTCCACGTCTCGACGACGCTCGAGGTGACCGAGGGCGACTCCCCGGTGTTCGCGCGCACGTGGACGTACCGCTTTCCGCGCGACCATGTGTGAGCGTACGCTTGGCAGCGTGATCGACTGCGACATCCATCCGCAGATCGGCGATCCCGAAGAGCTCATCTCCTACGTTGACCCGGCGCAGCGGGACTGGTTCCGGGCGCAGGGGTCGTCTCTGGGCCTGCCCGGCTACTCGTGGTCGCATCCGTCGTCGTGGTTTCGCCAGGACATCGACCAGAACGGCCATCCGCCGGCCTCGGACGTCGACACCGTGCGCCGTGAGCTGCTCGATCCCAGCGGCGCCGACGCGGGCGTTCTCAACGGCGACGATGCCGTGCTCGTCTCGCTGATGCCGAGCCCCTACCGGGCCGCGGAGCTCGCCCGCGCGCACAACGAGTGGCTGCGCGAGCGCTGGCTCGACGCGGAGCCGCGCCTGCGGGCGTCGATCCTCTGTCCGGCGCAGGACCCGCAGGCGGCCGCGGCCGAGATCCGGAGAGTCGCCGGCGACGAGCGTTTCGTGCAGGTGCTCCTGTGCGGCGGCGCCGACCGGCCGTACGGCGAGCCGCGCTATCTGCCGATCTTCGAGGCCGCTGCCGAGTGTGGTCTCCCGGTCGCGATCCACTCCGGCGGGGAGGGGATGGGCATCGCTGCGCCGCCCGGAGGCGCCGGCCCGGTCACCTTCTACATCGAGTGGCACACGCTCGGCTCGGCCTGCAGCACGATGTCGCACCTCGTCTCGCTGCTCTGCCACGGGACGTTCGAGCGCCTGCCGGGCCTGAAGGTGCTCCTGATCGAGGGTGGGATCGCCTGGCTTCCGGGGATTCTCTGGCGGCTAGACACGAACTGGCGCGCGCTGCGGAGCGAGGTCCCGTGGCTCGATCGCAAGCCCAGCGAGGTCGCACGCGAGCACATCCGTTTCTCGACGCAGCCGCTCGAGCACACCGACGGCCGCGACGAGACGCTCTTCGAGATGCTCGAGGCCGCCGGCGCGCCCGACAATCTCTGCTTCGCCTCCGACTATCCGCACTGGGACTTCGACGACCCGGCCTTCATGCTCAACCGGCTGCCCGAGGCCTGGCGCGCGAAGGTGCTCCACGAGAACGCCGCCGACCTCTACGGCGCGCGGCTGGGCTTGCCCGCCGTTGGCAAGGAACCCCTTTCGGAATGAAGCCGTGTGCCGCCGGGCCGCCCTGGGCGGCGCGATGCCGCGTCCTCGGTTGCGCCCGTAGCCTCCGGCTACGAACGCGTCCTGCGTCCTTGCCTCGCACTCGCCCAGGACACCCCGACGACGACGCATCATCCCGAAATGGGTTCTGACTGGGTCGACGTCGGGTCGGTCGCCGACGTCGAGCGCGACGGGCGGCTCGTCGCCCGCGTCAACGGCCGTGAGGTCGGAGTCGTCACCGACGGCGACGGCTCCCTGCACGGGATCCGCAACCGTTGCCCGCACCACGGCGGGCCGCTCTGCCTGGGCCGTGTGGGCGAGCGAGTCGAGGGTGATCCCGGCGTGTACGCGCTGACCGGACGTCGCGCGCTGCGCTGCCCGTGGCACGGCTGGGAGTTCGACCTCGAGACCGGGCAGTGCCTGGACGAGCCCACCCTGCGCGCTGCGGTCTACCCCGTGCGCGTCGAGGGCGATCGCATCCTCCTGCAGGTGTAGCTCGCCTGTATGCGCTGCCGCGTCATGCGGGTAAGCATACAGAACGTATGCAATACTGCATAAGGCAATGCCGCATACAAACCCGTTCACCTTCGGGGCCCTCGCCCTGGACAAGGCCTTCACGAACCGCGAGCGCGAGGTCCGCGAGCTCGTAGCCGACATGCAGAACGGCCAGGACGTCCTGATCTATGCTCCGCGGCGCTACGGGAAGTCCTCGCTCGTCCTTCGGGCGACTCAGCGGGCGATGCGCAAGAAGGTTCTCGTCGCGTATTGCGACCTCATGCGCACGCCGACGAAGGAGCGGTTCGCGGCCGCGCTGGCAAAGACGATCTACAGCGACCTCGAGTCGGCAGCCGGCCAGGCCCTGGAGCGGGCCGGGAGCCTCTTCCGCGGGCTCCGCATCACGCCGACGATCGAGGTCGACCCGAGCGACGGGAGCCTGCGCTTCTCCTTCCACGCGGGTCGCCAGAAGGCGGCGATCGACGACACGATCGAGGCGCTGCTCGAGCTCCCCGGGCGGATCGGCGCCGAGCGCGGACGCCGCGTCGTGCTCGTCTTCGACGAGTTCCAGGAGATCGTCTCGCTCGACAGCCAGTTTCCGAACCTCATGCGTGCGGTCTTCCAGGAGCAGCCCGAGGTCGGGCACGTCTACCTCGGCAGCAAGCGGCACGTGCTCGAGCGGATCTTCGAGGACCGCAACGAGCCGTTCTGGCGGAGCGCGAAGCGGCTCGAGATCGGCCCGATCGAGCCTGCCGAGTTCGCCCGCTTCCTCAGGAAGCGGTTCGACGAGACCGAGAAGGGGATCGACGACGAGGCCGTCGGCCGTCTGCTCTCCGCTACCGGTGGGCACCCCTACGGCACACAGGAGCTCGCCTACTTCGTCTGGGAGCTCGTCCCGCGGGGGCACTTCGCCCGCCTCGCCGACGTCGAGGCCGCGCTCGAGCAGGCGCTGCGCTCAGAGCACAACC